>NZ_QMEB01000058.1 GCF_012912135.1 Brasilonema bromeliae SPC951
AGGAGAGGGGTGCCCAGAGGGCGGGGTGAGGTTCTTCGTTTTTTATAAGTGTTCATCCGAACATGATATTATTGCATTCTATCGATTGTGCGATATTGAATGGCTTCAGCTATGTGGTGTGCCTTTAACTCGTCATCCCCAGCTAAATCTGCAATAGTTCGGGCTACTTTGAGAATGCGATCGCTCGCCCTTGCCGACAAACCCAATTTTCTAATTGCCGCTTCTAATATGTTGCGACTACTATCATCTAGTTTGCACCATTTCTGGAGGTGACGGCTCTGCATTTGAGCATTGCAAGAAAGATTTTGTTCATTTTTAAATCTATGGGATGCATAGTCGCGTGCTTGTTGCACTCGTTCCCTCACTGTTGCTGATGATTCTCCTGTCGGTTGTTGAGTAATCTCTTCTGGTTTGAGGCGATTGACTGCAACTTGCAAATCAATTCTATCCATCAAAGGTCCAGAAAGTTTTGCCCAGTATTGTTCTCTTTGCCTTGGCGAACAGGTGCATTGCTGAATCGTATCTCCGTAGTAACCGCAAGGACAGGGATTAGTACTCGCAACCAAAGTAAATTGAGCTGGAAACATGACAGATTGTTTCGTTCTCGAAATCGTCACATAGCCATCTTCCAAAGGTTGACGTAGAAATTCTAAAACATCTCTTTTAAATTCTGTTAACTCATCTAGGAATAAAATACCTCTGTGTGATAAAGAAATTTCACCAGGGCGAGGAAAGCTACCGCCACCGACGAGGGAAGGACCAGAAGCCGAGTGATGGGGACTGCGAAAAGGGCGATCGCGCACCAATGATCCTCTATTTTTCAACAAACCAGCGACCGAGTGGATGCGAGTCACTTCCAGCGCTTCTGAAAAAGACAATCCCGGCAAAATACCTGGTAAACGTCGCGCCAGCATGGTTTTACCACTACCAGGCGGTCCCACAAAAATTAAATTATGTCCGCCAACCGCCGCAATTTCTAAAGCACGACGAGCATGAGCTTGTCCTTTGACATCATTCAAATCAGCTGCTTCCAGAGACATTGCCTGTATCCTCTCTACAGTATTATCCAACTGTACAGGTTTGTAACGCCCTGGATTATTCAAAAAATCAGTGACCTCAGATAGATTTTTGAAGCCATAAACTGCCAATCCTTCGACCACAGCAGCTTCTTGTGCATTATCAGCAGGGACAACTAAACCAGTAATTCCCATCTTTTGGGCAGTCGCAGCGATCGGTAGGACACCTGCAACTGAGCGTAAACCACCATCCAGAGACACCTCACCTAGAAAAAGATGGTCTCCTAACAAATAAGCGCTAACTTGTTCAGAAGCCGCCAAAATTCCCACACTGATAGGCAAATCAAAACATGGACCTTCCTTGCGTAAATCAGCAGGTGTTAAATTTATGACAATCTTTCGCATAGGAAAGGCAAAACCAGCATTCTTTAGAGTTGCTTTGACTCTTTCCCGAGACTCTTGCACCGCTGTGTCTGGAAGTCCTAAAACGACAATTCCCGGCAAACCTCCTGAAACGTCCACTTCAACGCCCACCTTAACAGCGTCAATGCCGACAATTGATCCACTCCAAACTCTGGCAAGCATGTGCTGAATATTTGATCAAGAACACTAAACCTATAGAATCTCTAGCAGATCAACAGGTAAATTGGCATGAGTGAAACCACAGAGACAATTTTCAGCAAAATCATTCACAGATGATGCTGTTATTGTAATAATATTTTATTGCTTAAAAAAAATATTATTTGTAGATTTACTTTGCTCGCTATAGATGCAAAGGTGAATGGTGTTTCTTTCATATGTTCCTGGCGGTTTTCAAGCGAAGCGTGAGAAGCTCACAAGCAGCAAGTGAAATCTCATTATTAGTCTTTGAGAAAATCAATCGAGAGCTTTAGACAATTTATAACGATTCAAGGAGTATATAGCAATGACCTTGTTCAAAACAGCGTTACCGTACACTGAGTTGACAATTAGTGGTGCGATCGCCTATTAAACAGTTATTAGCTATCAGTTATCAGTGAGCCAGCACTGTGCACAAGGGTCTCACTCCCTGAATTTATTTCTGGAGAGAAATAATAGAGTCCAAACTTTACTAAATGCCCCGAATTCATTCTTGGGGATACCTTCTGACTTCTTAAGGTTTTATCTTTTGACCAGTCAAACGGTTGAAATCAATACGTATAAAGCGATGAAGTTTTTTTAGCTTTACAATACATTTTTGCAAACTTTAAGCAAGTGAAAATCAGGAAGTTAAGAATCAACTTAAATAGATATGTAAAAAAGTTTGTTGAAGCACACAAGGAATCTTGTTAGTGTTATTTATAACTTTTGTTTAAATATACTGAATTGATTGCTTATCTTTCTTTTACTTAAAGTGTAGAAATTCCGTTTGTTTTTCCAAAAACTTTTTCTATGTAGTAACTTTGATACTGTATGTTTTATAAAACACATAGCTTGAGCACTGATCTAGCCATTTTGTGTCCTTATTATTTTTTAGTTGCGAAAGAAGAGTATTGAGTGCTACTTGTCTTATTCCTTTACTCGTATCCCTTCGTAGCAAAGTAGGGTGGTTTCATACAAACAGAGGAAAACTATAACTCAGTGCCAGAGTACGTAAGCGTTTCATTTTGAGTCAAATAAAAAACATAAGTAACTGAGGCAAGCAAGTTTGTTAGGTGCACAGATAAATCTGTACTTCATTCAAACGAGAAGTACCATATGAGCGCCCAAGGGGCGCGATTACACGCCCCCAACGAATGAAAGAAACACCATCCCCCAAATTCTGTGTTAAGAGTTAAGCGTTAAGAGTGTTTCTTAAGAGCGCCCCACGGGCGGCGCGCCACTCGTTATGAATGAAAGAAACAGCATCCTCCTTCTTCAGTCTTAAGAGTTAAGCGTTCGGGTGTTCCCTGTTCCCTGTTAAGAGTTCCCTGTGTTTCTTAAGAGTTAAGTTCAATCTCAAAATCTAGATTTTCCCTGGTAAAAATGGTTCAGAATTGGCAATATTTAGTAATCTTAATAAAAATATAGAAATAATGAACGAGCCAGCCGCCCATACATTTCCCAGTTCTGCAACCCTCAGTCAAAAATCGGCAGTCAAAGAAATCACCGTAGACTTGACACCAAGTGAAGCTTCGACGCTAGAAAAGTATTGCAATCAGACAGGCAAAGCAGCTACAGATGTAATTCGGGAACTTATTCAAGAGTTATGCTTAACCTAACTTTCCACACCAACTGTGAAACGTTAGCGTCTAGAAGGGTTGTAGGTCGGGTATACCATCTAAAGAAAAGTAAAAGTCACAGATTGTAAGGGCGATCACACCTCTAAGTGCAAAACACAATAGAGAAAAAGTCGCCTGTTAGTATCAAAAAGAAACCCAGTGCTCATTGTACTTCAGACCTCGTCACTGGTAACGCTCGAATCAGTTCCCGAATCACATCTGTAGCTGGTCTCCCTGTCTGGTCACAATACTTTTCAAGCTTGGAAGCCTCATTTAATGCCAAGTTTACGGTGATTCGCTTGACTGCCCATTTTTTATTCATGGTAAAAATCTAGTTGTATTACACAAATTTCTGGAACACACAACAAAAATCTGCATTCTATAGAATACAATTATGAAACCATATGAAGTATCTAGGCAACAAGGTTTACTTGAGCCAGAAAATATCTTTTTGTCACTTCGTGAATCGATGCCTTGCAGATCGTGTTCATTACTTACCTGCAATCTCCTGTATTATCCTTTCAACTTTCGTTATATGGTTTTAGACATCCTCAAAAAATGTCAAAGCCTATCCAGGACTGAATTTTTCCCATGAGTTTTGGAAAAAGCCATAGCGATCGCCCGTATACGCCCAACCAAGCGAAGCTTGGTTCCCTGAACGAAGTTCAGGGGAGGCACTTTGTGCCTCGGGCGTAGGGCGCGCCAAGGGCGATCGCATCAGCCAAGGGGTTATTAAAATCTCTGCATAATCCAAATAAAAAAATGTCCAACCTAAGCCCTATACCTGCGGCACGGCTTAAGGCCTGTACCGTGCGGTCTGGTGCAGGAGATACGGGCACGCACTTTACAACAACGGAACTACGACTGATTAACAGGTAAGGGCTGTTTCCCGCTTGAAGGGTGGGAAACAAGGTTGGATATTTTTTTCGCATGTTCGTGCTTAAAGAATCGTTACAGCAAAAGGGTATTAACTCAAATAGCTCAATTTTGAAGGGTTTAAGCAATCCTACTCATGCTAGTTGAGGGGCATTTTATTTTTTGTATCTCCTTAACTTGTCGGATCATGTCGTTCTTATGTTATTCTTTATTTAAATAAAAATAAAAGAATCAAATTTGAGGATTTACTTTACCCGCTATGGATGCGAAATTGAAGCATCTAAAAGCGAATACAGCATGAACAGTTGAATTTACCCAAAAAACCATCTCATAACAAGGCATCTGCATATCTTTTGGTAGCAGAGGCACTGGTTAAGATGCTCAAACATATGGGAGTGCAAAACGAACCATGCGTAATGAGTTTTTCATTGATACTGAATCGGGGTGTATTATGCCTAACGAAGTAGCGGTGGAGACTGCCAACCGCGCTTTGGTGCATCGACCCGCTTCTACGGGGAGCGGCGATTCCTTCATCCCAAAGATGATTGACGCAGACAGCATAGCTAAAACCCAGAAGCTTTTAGACAGGGCAATAGTATTAGCCTGGAGGAATATAAAGTCGAGCCGCAGACCACCAGCCCTGACCCGTACACGTTGGGTATGGCGAATGGCAGGTGCCTACCATTCAAGCCGCCATACCACACGACTGATGGAGGAAGCGCGAGACCGCTTCGCTGCATCTGGTCGCGAGAGTTTGGCACAGTGGGCTGCACAGAAAGCCAGAGAGGAAGCGGGTCATGACCGACTTGCCCTGCTTGATATCCAGTCGATGGGATATGACGCAGAGGCTGTAGTGCAAGCGCTTGTGCCATCTCCTATACAGGCTTTGGTAGATTACTTTTTCCAAAGCGTGCAGACGACCGATCCAATTGGTTGCGTTGGTTTTTTTTATACAGCCGAACGCTTAGGGACATTTCAAGGGGAGCAGTACATCCAGAGTGTAGAGGCTTTGTTACCGTCGGGTACCCATGCCACACGCTGGCTGCGGATACATACCGGTGTTGGTGCTGAAGTGAAGCATGTAGAGGAGACTGTTGAGGTTGTTGCACATCTGTCTTCTGAAGAGCTTACCCGCGTAGCAAGAGCCTGTTATGAAACCGCATTGTTGCGCTTTAGCCCACCCAAGGAGGACTACATATCAGACGAGGAACTCCAGCATATATTGAAACCGCTAGAGTTACGTACACTTGTGCAAGTCAAATCTGCTGGTTAACCGCTGACGCAAAAAATCGAGAGCCTTAGACAGTTTATCTAAGACACCATAGTGTACTGTCCCAAACAACATTAAGGAGAATTCAACAATGACCACGGCAACTATCACTATTGAGCAGCAATCTTTGAGCCAGGATCTCACCAGCTACTTTCTTGAGACCTGTTTCGATATATTGAATGGCATCGAACTTGATGATTTGGAAAGAATTATGAAGAAACAATTCCCGCAAGGATTGCCAAGCGACACCGAATTCGGTTCAATGTAGATTCAGCATCTATATCCATTTAGTGGCTTAAACTTGAAACAGTCGGTAGCCCTGATTGTCTAGTCCCTGTTAAACTAGGAGCGCCCAGCAACTTCAAGGCGGGTTAGCCCTAGCTACCGTAACAGTTAGACAGTCAGGGATTAACACTTATTGGGCAGAAAAAATTTTCCGTTCATTACAGCTATTTTCAGTTAATTGAACCACAGATTTTCGTAGGGACACGGCTAGCCTTTGCCCCTACCTGTGGTTTATTTACTTGAAAAACGCTGTGAGCTGATGTTTTAGACAAGGTTTGCGGTGAGCTGATCTCTCTCGGTGGTGAAATCTCCATTGGTTTCATATAATTGCTTGCGGAGACTATTTTTCACCAGCAAATGCTCCCAAAACTTTCAGCGTAGCAATAGCTGCTGTAGTTAAACCTGTAACCCCCATAATGTTCATCCGCTCATAGGGTTTCTCAGCTTTCAGAATCTTTAAGCACTCACCTGTTGTGACATCCCACAGTCTAATTGTCTCATCTTCACCACCGCTAGCCAGAATTTGATGATCCGGACTAAAGGCGACTGACCTGAGCCAACCCCCCCTATGTCCTTCCAAAACTTTGAGGCATTTACCAGTGCTGACATCCCACAACTTGACTGTGTGATCTTGACAGCTACTCGCTAGTGTTCGGCCGTCGGGACTAAAGGCAACTGATAGTAACCACCCCGTATCCACCCGCAAAAGTCTAAGGCATTCACCAGTGCTGACACTCCATAACCTTAACGTTCGATCTGCACTAGTACTCGCCAACAGCTCACCATCCGGACTAAAGGCAACTGACCAAACCCAACCCGTATGCCCCTCTAATGTCTTGAGGCACTCACCAGTGCTAACATCCCACAGCTTGAGTGTTTCCTCCAACGCGCTGCTGACTAGCATCATCCCTTGAGGACTGAAGGCAACTGACCAGACCTGATTTCTATGTCCCTGGCAAGTTCTCAAAGCTTGACCTGTATTGACATCCCATAGCCTAACTGTTTGGTCTTCACTGCCACTCGCCAGCGTCTGACCGTCAGGACTAAAGGCAACTGACCGAATCGCAGCACGATGTCCCTGAAAAATCTGCAAGACTTGACCTGTATTAACATCCCACAACCTTACAGTTCGATCTTCACTGCCACTTGCTAGGGTCTGCCCATCTGGACTAAAAGCAACTGACTGGATCGCAGCACGATGACCCTGGAACGTTTTGAGGCACTTACCCTCCGAGACATCCCACAACCTCACTGAAGAATCGTGACTGCCACTTGCCAGCGTCTGTCCATCCGGACTAAAGGCAACTGAGAGTACCTGATGAGTATATCCCTGAAACGTTTTGAGGCATTCACCAGTGCGAACACTCCACAGCCGTACCGTCTGATCGTAACTTCCACTAGCCACTAGATCGCCCTGTGGACTAAAGGCAACCGAATATACCCAACTGGAATGTCCCTGGAAGGTTTTGAGGCATTCACCAGTGCTAACGCTCCATAGCCTTACCGTTTGGTCAAAACTGCCACTAGCTAGAATATCACCTTGTGACCTAAAAGTGACTGAATATACTTCATTGAAATGTCCCTGGAACGTTTTGAGGCATTCACCGCTACTGACATCCCATAACTTTACTGTCTGGTCTTCACTGCCACTCGCCAGCATTTTACCATCACGACTGACGGTAATTGCCCTTATTCCATCATCGTGTCCTCGGAAAGTTTTGAGGCATTCACCGATGTTAATATCCCACAACCGAACTGTGTGGTCATCACTGCCACTAAAGAGCGTTTGCCCATCCGGACTGAAGGTAACAGAGCATACCCAACTTGTGTGTCCTTGGAACGTTCTGAGACATTGACCAGTGCTGACGCTCCATAACTTCACTGTGTAGTCATCACTACTACTCGCTAGCGTGTTACCATCCGGACTAAAGGCAACTGACCAAACTTCGTCATCGTGTTCTTGCAAAGTCTGTAGGCATTGAGCTGTACTGATATCCCACAGTTTCACAGTACAGTCAACACTACCGCTAGCAAAGGTTCTGCTATCAGGACTAAAGACAAGCGATGTGACCCAATTATTGTGACTTTTACAGGACAGAAGTTGTTTCCAATCCGAAACTTGGTACAAGCGAATCTCACCATTGGTATCACCCAAAGCTAAAAGTTCGCCAATCCCCTCCGGGGACGCTGCGCTAACAGGACTAAAGGCTACTGACAAAACACCGCCGAAGGTTTCAGCAAAAACAGATTTAGCTAGATTGGCGTTTTGGAAATTGACATCGTGCAATTTCACATTCCGCAAATCAGCTTGCCAAACAGCTAGATGAGAAAAGTCATAGCCGCTTAAATCTGTCTTTAAATGACAAAGCAAATTGAGAATATTTCCAGCCGTATACCCTGGTTCTTGCGGCGATTCCTCTCGCAGCCTTACCAAAATTTTGGTTAACTGGTTTTTAATGCTTCTTTTGCTCCTTAAAACAGTGAGCAGCCCATCTATGACTGGTTGGAGGATGAGGCGAATTTGACCTTCCCTGATGTAGTCTTTCGCGGTCGCTTTCATGAGAGCATGGTATCTAAAAAGCTTAATATTTTCAGTTACAATCTCTTCACAAACCAACTCTATCAATACCTGAGTGACATACTCCATAACGATAGGTTGTAGGGTGAAAGTTGCTGCACTTTTCTCAACTAGCATAGGCGTAGAGCGAAGCTCTTCCCGCAGGGTAGCCTTCTCGATTAGCGATCGCCTAATCAGAGATTCTAAAGCCTCCAGTAATTTTTGTGGTGGTATTGGTAATACAATGTCTTCTCGCAATTCTGATAGCGAAACTGGCTCGCGATTAATCACTAGCCAATACATTATTTCTTTTTCTAAATCTGACAAGCGCTCAAACTGCTGGTCTAAAATATCACGAATATCTCCAAAAACAGCTGTATTCTGTTGCAAAAATTCAGTTACATTACCATCAAAGACATCAACAATTGTCGTAGCAACCATCTTCAAAGCCAATGGATTGCCTGTATAGAGTTTAATTATTGCTTTCCATTCTTCCTCTGCTGCAGATAGCCCCTTAACTTTTAAAATTTCCTGCCCTTCGTTCACCTTTAAACCACTTAATTGTAAGGAGCGAACGGGTAATGTTTGTCCTTTGAGTAATGCCACTTCTTGAGGTATTTCCCGACTAGTCAGCACTAAGCAGCTTTGGTGATTTGCTTCTCCTAACTGTCTGAAAAGCTCACCATACCCTTCATATCCTTCTCGATATTGTCCAGCTCGACTTCCACTGCGGAGAATTGATTCTACATTATCAAGTATCAACAAACAGCGATTATTTTGTAAATAATAGACTAATCGCGATATTTTTTCACTTAATTTTTCTGGTAAGTTATTTTCTGTTTCCTGTTGAGCAGATAGAACCTGGATCAGGTTAGCAACAATAGTGTTAATAGGTGGGGCTTCTCGTAGCGATCGCCAGATAACATATTCAAAGTCTTCCTGAATCTGTTGAGCAAGCTTGACAGACAGAGCAGTTTTACCAATACCACCCATTCCTAATAGTAACACCAATCGGCAGCGCTCATCAAGAATCCATTGCTGTAGCGTGGTAAGCTCTTCTGTACGTCCATAAAAAACTAATATAAAGGTAGCATCGCCCCAATCTAGATAATTTTTTGAGTTTAAATAGTCAATTTTGTCTATTTTTATGCAAAAAACTGAAAACAGCTTTTCAAGACTTTTTTTATCAACCCCTCCTTCCCGATTTAGTACTTTTGAGATTGTACTGGGATATAACCCAGAAAGTGTGCTCATTTCTTCAAGGGTGTAGCTGTTGCCAAAATTTTCCTTTGTTTCTAACTTACGCTTTGCGTCCTGAAGTTTTTGCAAACCCTTATTAGTCAGTGCAACGCCGCGCTTGCGTCTCCAATTCTGTAAAGCCATGTATTAAAAATACAGTCATCATAACTTAACTTTGACTGACTTGGCTTTGTGATTAAATAAAAATTTTACCGAGTTTGACAGCGTGAATACCGGGCAATTGATCCACTCCCAACTCTGGCAAGTATGTACTGAATATTTCATTAAGAACACTAAACCTATAAAATCTCTAGCAGATGAACAGGTAAATCGATATGAGTGAAACCACAGAGACAATTTTCAGCAAAATCATTCGTCGAGAAATTCCAGCTGACATAGTTTACGAAGATGACTTAGCACTGGCATTTAGAGACATCAATTCCCAAGCCCCCGTTCACATTCTCGTCATTCCCAAAAAACCCATACCCAGACTCGCTGATGCCGAATCTGGTGATGATGCTCTTCTTGGGCATCTTCTATTAACAGCCAAGCGAGTTGCCGAACAAGCTGGACTTGCAAATGGCTATCGCGTTGTCATCAACACAGGTCCTGATGGTGGTCAAACTGTTTACCACTTGCATCTGCACATTCTGGGTGGACGCCAGATGGCATGGCCCCCTGGTTGATAGAGAGATAGGGAACATATGACACGTAGGGTGCGTTTCACTTACACAAACGCGCCCTATGAGAAAAAATGAGTCAAAAAACTTTACAAAATATCATTTAGATTTTTATCTAGATAGATAAATCTAGGCTGTCATAGATTGACACTCTCAGGGCTGATAGCGTATCCTATGAAGCTCAAAGCGCAAGAACTACCCGAAGACCGTCTTCAACTAGCAATATAACACGGTCGCTAACTTGACTTACCCGTTCCGTCAAAAACGACTTATCGACTGTAATGATTTGTGAAACATTCACAACAGAATCTTGTGGCAAACCAGTCTCATCAGTTGTAACTAAAACGTTACCCGGAGCCTCAGCTAACCGAAGGTTGGTAGTTAGTACAGCTACGATTACAGTGCGAATTCGGCTACGGTTAAAGTCATCAGATTGAATAACTAGAACGGGTCTACGATATCCTGGTTCAGAAGCAACTGGTGTTGGAAGGTCTGCCCACCAAATTTCACCTCGCTGCATTACCAAGTTTCCTTTGGTAAAGTATGAGCTTGTAGCTGAACGAAAAATGGGTCAACACTACTATCTTCGTCAGCATACACAGCATCTAACTGCTCTGTAATGCGATCGCAACGATGAACTTGTAAGTACTCTTGAAGTGCTATAGCGTATAACTCACTTCGGGATAACCCCATTTGTTTTGCAAAGCTTTCAGCAGCCTCAAAGAGATTATCGGGAATTGAAATAGCTGTTTTCATAGGGATGGTATAACCAAAGTTATACCACTATCTTATCACTTGCAATCAATGCCAACTCATATTAATAGTGCTGCGCTAGAAGAATAGGCGATTCAGGAAGTTGACTAAGTTGCTTACGAAACGCTTTGGTTACACTCGACTTCATTGCTATTCAACTGCATTACAGAACTCGATCTTTATATTTTAGAAACGGCACTTAAGACTTACAAGGAAGCTACAGAAAAGGCAAAAGCAGAGAGGTATGATGATAAAAAAATGCTTTCAATTAATGTTTATCCTTCAAGTATTCTTCGCACTGCATATGAGAATTTATTAATAAAACTTATAAGGAGGCAGAAGTTAATCTCAGGAAAGAAACTCATGCTTGAGATTTCGGAAAAGACTCTCCTCCCATCAATTGTTGATCATGAAGGAAAAGGTTTAGAAAGCTTTAGAAGTATAGCAAGAAAATACAGGAAGAATTACGACGTCAAGTTTGCTGTTGATGACTTTGGAGTCGGCAATGCTTCCATGTCTAGGTTAGAAGAGGTCGATCCTACATATGTGAAGGTTGACAGAGATATCCTTCACTTTGAGAAAAAGCTAGGAAGGAGTATTATAGAATATCTTGTTGATCTAAAGTACGATTTTAACTGTTTTACAATTCTTGAAGGATTTGATGAGTGCAGCAACTTCTCATTGAGAGAACTGGTGGTTGAACTTGGGGTCGAATACATTCAGGGACATAGTCTTGGCATCGCAACTCCTGAAATTAAGGCAAGATTGGATAAAGAGCAATGTGAAAATATATTTGAGATATTAAATTGGAGACAAAGTAGTAACCGAAATTCGGGCTAATCTTTCCCATTTGGCAACTCACAAAAATGTTACAGTAAAAGACAAATCGTCTCTATATGGCGGCTTATGTCTCCAGAATCTCCCGTATACCGTGACAAAAGTGCAAGTGACTACAGTATAATATCAGTCCAAAACCTGAGCAAATTATATCCGGTCGCTGTTAAGGAACCAGGCATAGTCGGGACAATGACCCACTTTTTCCGCCGCACTTACCGAGAAATCAAAGCAGTTGAAGATGTTTCCTTTGAAATTGCACCTGGTGAGGTGGTGGGCTTTTTGGGACCAAATGGGGCTGGTAAAACCACGACACTGAAAATGCTCACGGGGTTGATTCATCCATCTATTGGTCAAGTCAGAGTGGCTGGACACATTCCCTTTCGTCGCCAAGAAGCGTTTTTGCAAAAAATTACCCTCGTGATGGGGCAAAAACAGCAACTAATATGGGACTTGCCTGCTCTAGATTCTCTCAAGATTAATGCTGCTGTCTACAACATTTCTGACAAAGAGTTCCGCCAACGGGTAGGGGAATTAACTGAAATGCTGACGCTGGAAGGAAAACTAACGCAACCCGTGCGGAAGCTGTCTTTAGGTGAACGGATGAAGGCGGAATTATTAGCAGCACTTTTACACCGTCCACAAGTCCTGTTTTTGGATGAACCGACACTAGGGTTAGATGTGAATGCTCAGGTGGGGGTGCGTGATTTCTTACGCGATTATAATCAGCGATATCAAGCGACGGTGCTGTTGACAAGCCATTACATGGCAGATATCACGGCTTTGTGTCAGCGGGTACTGCTGATTCACCAAGGACATTTGATCTATGATGGCAGTTTAGATGGTTTGCAGGAAAGTTTTGCCCCTTACCGGGAAGTTCATTTGGAGTTAGCCAATGATCTGCCCAAAGAAAAACTGATGTTATACGGTGATGTACGACAAATAGAAGGGCGCTCCGTGTGTTTTATGGTACCACAAGAGGCACTCACTCGCACTGTCGCGAAGATTTTAGCAGATTTGGATATTGTAGATTTGACCGTGACAGAACCGCCAGTTGAAGAAGTGATTGGGCGAGTTTTCCAAGCGGGAGTGGTCGTAGCACCTAGTAAATAACCTGTCTCGTTGGTTACTTCAATGTGGTCGTGCCCTTTGTTGATTTGGTGATCGGTCTCACCGACCAAATTCGGAAATCAGTGCCTATGTTACAAATTTTACAAAAAAAACACCCGCAAGAGAGAAAGCTATTGCTACATTAGATGATATCTAAAGAAAAATCGCTTTTGACTGCGTATTGACCCGCTCTTCAGACAAAACTATGAGTACAAATGCCATTCTTTCAGAGAGTCCTTTATTAAAAGGCTCTGGTTTGCCTTCCTTTGGAAAGATTTCAGCAGAGTCTGTGGTACCAGCATTTAACCAACTCCTGGCAGAACTCGATCAGGAACTTACTACTTTAGAAGCTAATGTAAATCCTACTTGGAACGGTTTAGTAGAACCTCTAGAAAAGCTGACAGAACGCCTCAATTGGAGTTGGGGAATTGTAAACCATTTGATGGGTGTGAAAAATAGCTCCGAACTTCGCCAAGCATACGAAAGCGTACAGCCGCACGTCGTGCAGTTTTCCAACAAGCTTGGTCAAAGCCAACCAATTTATAATGCTTTTAAGGCACTCCGTGCCAGTGATACTTGGACAACACTTGACTCAGCTCAACAGCGCATTGTAGAAGCGGCGATCCGAGATGCGGAACTTTCTGGTGTTGGCTTGCAGGGCGAAGCAAAGGAACGTTTTAATGCCATTCAGATGGAGTTGGCAGAACTGTCTACGAAGTTTTCTAACCATGTGCTAGATGCAACCAAAGCGTTTAGTATGACTTTGACAAATCAAGAAGAAATCGACGGTTTACCTCCCAGTTTACTGAATTTAGCCGCACAAGCGGCACAGGCTGCGGGAGAAGAAAACGCGACTCCAGAAAATGGTCCTTGGCGGATTACTTTAGACTTTCCCAGTTATGGTCCTTTCATGCAGCATAGCACCCGACGGGATTTGCGGGAAAAATTATACAGAGCCTTTATTAGCCGTGCTTCTTCAGATGAGTTGGATAACAACCCCTTAATTGAACGCATTTTGGAGTTGCGTCAAGAACTAGCAGAATTACTTGGCTTTAAAACATATGCTGAATTAAGCCTAGCTAGTAAGATGGCTCCTAATGTTCAAGCAGTAGAGTCCTTATTAGAGGAACTGCGTCGTGCTAGTTATGATGCTGCTATTAAGGAATTGGAAGAACTCAAAGCCTTTGCTGCATCTAAGGGTGCACCAGAAGCAAACGATTTGCAGCACTGGGACATCAGTTTTTGGGCAGAACGTCAACGAGAAGAGAAATTCGCTTTCACTGCTGAAGAATTACGCCCTTATTTCCCACTTCCCCAAGTGCTGGATGGCTTGTTTGGACTGGTGCAGCGGCTGTTTGGCGTCACTATTACCCCGAATGATGGGCAAGCCCCGGTTTGGCATCAAGATGTGCGTTACTTCCAAATTGCTAACGAAACAGGTCACCCAATTGCCTACTTTTATCTTGATCCCTACAGCCGTCCAGAAGAAAAGCGTGGCGGTGCTTGGATGGATGTCTGTATTAACCGTGGCAAAGTCACAGAAAATGGAGTAACGACTACCCGCTTACCTGTGGCGTATTTGGTGTGCAACCAAACTCCCCCAATAGGTGATCAGCCTAGCCTCATGACTTTCTATGAGGTGGAGACTTTGTTCCATGAGTTTGGTCATGGCTTGCATCATATGCTCACCAAGGTAGACTATGCTGGAGCTGCAGGCATCAATAACGTTGAGTGGGATGCGGTGGAATTGCCCAGCCAGTTCATGGAAAACTGGTGCTACGACAGACCAACTTTGTTCGGTATGGCCAAGCATTACCAAACTGGTGAACCTCTACCGGAACATTACTACCAAAAGTTACTGGCAGCAAAGAACTACATGAGTGGTAGTGGTATGTTGCGACAAATCCACTTTAGCAGCCTTGACATAGAACTGCACCACCGCTATCGTCCAGGTGGCGGGGAGACTCCAAAAGATGTGCGCGATCGCCTTGCCAAAACCACAACTGTTTTGCCACCACTACCAGAAGATTCATTTTTATGTGCTTTCGGGCACATTTTCTCTGGAGGATATGCGGCTGGTTACTACAGTTATAAATGGGCTGAAGTTTTAAGTGCTGACGCTTTTGCCGCTTTTGAAGAAGCTGGTTTAGATAACGAAAAGGCTATAAAAAATACAGGAAACCGTTATCGTGATACAGTACTAGCTCTTGGTGGTAGTAAGCATCCAATGGACGTGTTTAAATCCTTCAGGGGTCGCGAACCCAGTACTGAACCTTTGCTCAAGCATAATGGCTTAGCAGCAGCGGCGTAACTCTCAACACCTCAGTTAGCTACAGAAATGGATATTGCTAACTGAGGAAACATGAATCAAAACAAAAAGCAAAGCAAGAATACTATAGCGCTTGGTAGTGTTGGGTGCAATACACGGCTGTTGTGAAAGTGCATGCACTTTCACATTATTCGTGGTGATGTATGCGATTCAAATGAGAACCGCGCTTATGAAGCCGCAGCTAACTTTACTTGAGCCTGGTGAATAAGAACTGCTGACTAAGCCTGCCATAGCGGACTTAGTCAAGCAGAGGAACTACTTGAAAAACAAACTTAGTGTGGCTGAACTCTAGCAGTACCCGCATCCATTATTCCCTAACATTTTTTGTACACAATAACTCAGAAATTTTGTCCGTGTTTTCACGAAGTTTTGGTAAAGAAGAAAATTATCATCACTTTACAAAAAAGCTCAGAAAATACTTAGGTTTTTCTGTTAATATTCTTACTCAGATGCGCATTGAAAAATAAGAGCTATACCATCGTCACACTGTAACGGTTATTGCTGTTACTTGGTGCAAATAAGTTACATTATCTACCCAATAAAAGAATAACTGCAGACACAGCAGAGTAGATGCTTTGAAAATTCAAAGCAGATTTGTGCTGCGTACAGGTTTTTACAGGCCAAGTTACCCAATCTAATGACCAAGTTTAGGCAAGGAATCGTATGAAGCAACGTTTACGTTTTGTTCGACGTGTGGTGTTCGTTACGCCATTCATAGCTAGTTCTGCCTTAGGAATTGCACCTAGTCAAGCTGCTACTTTTGCTTACTCTGAAGGAAATTTCAATTTTACCAACATTAATCAAACACCATTAGGAATTGGAACTGAGGCTAACGCTAACACCCTTGCCATTGGCAAGGGTGGTATGGTGAATACTCTAGCTGAAGCAACAGCAACTTTTGTAACTGGTCCTACTCCACCAGAAGCATCCAATTTTTCTTTGAGCAAAGCCTTGGGCGAAAACAAAGGTTACTTGGGACAAGCAGAAAGTGAGGCTACAGTTATTGGTAATTTTGTTGTAGACGTGAATACACCTTTTTCTTTTGACTTCACAACAAATTTAACTCTAGAAACATCAATAGATAATCCACCAGCAGAAAATGCAAGAGCAGCGGGAGATATATCTTTCGCATTAATCGACACCACGAATAACACTGTCTTAGATTTCTTCGACCTAACAGGAAATGTAGAGACTCTAGGCGATAACGATTTTATCGCATTTCAAAAAAGCGACAATGTGACTTTGAGTAATCCAGTCACTACGTCTAATTTTGGAGGGAATAAAGAATCTGCTACAGCTTCCATTCAGGGTTCTTTGCAACGTTCTTTTGCCAACGAAACAAATGTCGCTTTAGTAGAAGTTAAGAGGAATCGGACTAGAGTTATAGCACCAGAACCTTCCACTAGTTTAGCTTTGCTCTCTTTTTGTAGCATCGTTGGTCTTGTTGGCAAAGCGAAACGTAAAGCAATTACTTTAGTACGCTCATTGAAAGAAAGTAACTGCTGACGGTTAATACGCTATAGTGACCAAAAGCGATGATGCAGACTTTTGGTCACTCTATCTGTATCCACTGATTTAGCATCAGAAGTAGAGCTTATTAACAGTTACCAGTTACCAGTTATCAGTTATCAGTTACCAGTTACCAGTTATCAGTTACCAAGTTAAGGGGGGTCAAGAAATCGCTGACACTGTTCACTGTTCACCCTTCGGGTATGCGCAAAGCGCACGCCAAAGGCGTTAGCGAAGCGTCTGGTGGAGGAGATACGCCAGTCGCCTACGGCGGGAGAACGCCTCATGCGCGCTGGACTCACTGTTCACTGATTTAATAGCTACTCACAAATCCGTTGTTAATCTTGCTTTTCTCAACAGATATTGCAATGCTGTCTCTTCTTTAGAAATAATATCAGCTGTCGCAGCCATCCCAGCTTGAAGATGGCATTTGTATTCACCATGTCCGAAGGAAAGTGTTTCCGGTTTTACTGTGACTTCAAAGTAGCTAGTACCAGCAGTTAAAGAACCAGTGGTTCCTGTACCTGAATTGCTTTGAGATGTTATGGCGTCTGGAGAAATGGTGCTAACAGTACCTTGAAGAGTTCCGTAATCAGGATAGGGACAAGCATCAACTCGCAATTGCACTTTTTGAGCAACTGCGACTTTTTTAACATCAGCAGAAGGAATTATGGCTTTAATAACTAGAGGAGCATTAAGAGGAACAATTTGAGCAATAGCTTCGCGCTTTAGTACAACTTGACCAGGGTTATAGACATTTAGCTTAAGAATAATGCCGTTACTGGTGGCACGAATGATGCTACTTTTGAGTTGAGTATCAAGTTGTTGGAGGTCTTTTCGAGATTGGTTGATTTGGTTTTGTGTTTCAGATCGCCGTTGAATTAAGGCTTCTTTTTCTTTGATCAAGGTCGCGATAGTTGCTTCACCTTTAGCAATTTCTTGGTCAACGCGTTTTTTTGCAATGTCAACCGTTGCGTTGCTGGGATTAAGAGCAGCTTTAGCTGATTTGACTTTGGCTTTGGCGATATCAACGGCTTTTTGTTGACCTTGCAGTATTAATTTTGTTTGTTCAACAACTAGTTTTTTCTGTTCAAATTCACGCCGACCAATTGCTCCGGTTTGTGACAATTGCTGATAGCGATCGCGATCTACCGTAGCAAAGTCTAAATCTACCTTGGCTTTTTGCAAGTCTGCTTCTGCTTTCTGCAAATTTGCTTCTGCAACCAGTGAGTCGCTTGTCGTTGTAACTTGTCGTTCTTGATATTCTCGCTGATTACGTGCCAATTCCGCTTTCGCAGAAGAAATTATCTGTTCTATGACTCTTTTTTCAGCAAGAATCTGAACATCTAAACTTTTGATTTGAGCATACATTTGAATCAGTTGTAACTTGCTTTGCTCAATATTGCCTTTGATCTGGCTTTTTTTGATTTGCAGTTGTTGATCATTAAGGACGGCGATCGCATCTCCCTGCTTGACCATTTGATTTTCTTTTACAAGGATATCTTTAACAGTTCCTTCTATTTCTGGTTGTACTAGCCGGAGATCCCCTGTGGGACGCACATTAGCACTAGCTTTTACTGTGACATTGTATTTTATAGAAGAGGCGAGGCTAAATATAGTAGCGACAGTTCCAACAAGAAATACTCCAGCTAAAGATGTCCAAGGACTAACAGGAGGGAGAAACCCGTCACTTTCAACTGAGGAAATTTTATGCGAAGGGAGAAGTTTTTGATTATGTGTATGCATAATGACTAATTGCTAATTCTTAATTGCTACTTGAGTTTATAAATTTATTCTCTGAGCCATTAGCCATTAACTAAACTATCAAAAAGTCCAAATGGTCTCCTTCTTTTGAGCGTAAATCTGAAAGAGTTCCTTGAAGTTTTAATCTGCCTTGATCTAACATTACAACCCAATCAGCACGATTAATAACTTTGGGACGATGGGTAATCAAAATCGTGGTTTTACCGTGACGATGTTTAAACAGTTTATCCAGCACGAGGTTTTCGCTCACAGGGTCGAGTCCAGAGGTAGATTCATCTAAAATGAGAATTGCTGGATCTGTGGCTATAGCTCGTGCTATTGCTAGTCGTTGACGTTGTCCACCAGAAATATTTGCGCCAAATTCACCTAAAATAGTTTGATATTTGTCGGGTAATTTACTAATAAATTCATCAGCTTCAGCAATTTGACAAGCTTGCACAATCTGCTCAAAAGTTAATTGTGGTCTTCCTAAGCGAAAGTTTTCAAGAATAGAACGACTCCAAAAGTGAGCGTCTTGAGGAACTAAAACCACTTGTTGACGCAGACAATCAAGAGCCAAATCATCTAGGTTATAGAGTCCAATACGAATATTACCTGATTGCAGTGGATATAACCCAGCCATGATTTTAGCTAAAGTGCTTTTCCCACAGCCGGATTTACCTATTAGAGCAACAACCTTACCACCAGGAATTGTTATAGAAAAGTCTTCTAATAAGTCAAGCCGACCTGCATAGTGAAAGTTAACTTGACGACAAATAATATCGGCATTTGGTTGTATTCGAGCAAATGGCTTTTTGGCGTCATCTTCACTATGTTCTGGGGTCGCATCTATAACTTCTGTGAGGCGTTGTGTGGCAGTTTTGGCACGGGTAAATCGATCAACAAAATTAATGATAGTACTAATTAAGCCCAGGAAATTAGCATTCATCGAGTTAAATGCTAGCAATTGCCCGATACTTAAATTCTCCGCTGGGTTACTCACCAAATTCCCACCAAACCATAGTAAAATAATACTGCCAATAGCAGAAACTAAACTAGAGAAGCTATTGTTGATAATGCTAATCTGAACAGTCCGGAGTGTGAGGGTAGCAAGACGGCTAAATCGGGTTTGAAATTCATCCCAAAATTGGGGTGCAGCTGTGGTGCTTTTGAGGGTAAGTGCGCCTTTAAATGTTTCTACTAAAATGCCTTGTGTTTCTGCTTCTGTAACCAAAAGCTCACGGGTTTTTTGCCGTAAACTAGGCTGAAACACTATTGTAGATAGGCTCATCACCACAGAGATTAACATCGCTACTACAGTCAGTTTCCAGCTATAGAAAACCATCAAACTCAAAGAAATGACTGCAATAAAAAATCTACTGGGAAGAGAGATAACAACTTGAGCAACTAACTGATTAATCTCGTTGATATCTCGCAACCGACTCACAATTTCCCCGCTGCGTCGAGATTCATAGTAAGAAAGAGGTAATCGCAGAATAGCTCTTCCAAATTCTAAGACTAGCCCTAATTGCAGACGTTGGGCAAAGTGAGCGATTAAGTTAGATTGCACCCATGAAAGGCTGCTAGCAATTAAATTCATGACTACGACGGCGATCGCCACAGTCGTCAGTAACCTCGTATCACCACGCACCAGCACATCATCAGTCAGGATTTGCAGCAGAAAAGGAGAAGCTAAAGATAATAATCCCAAGATGAAATTTAACGGCAAAGCTTGCGCCAAAATTCCGCGAAAAATCCAGACACGTCGGAAAAAACGCCAAAAGCCCCCAACCTGATCGTTCTTTTGGGCAAAAAAGCGAACTGGATCTGGCTCTACCAAAAGCATCAACCAATCCGTCCAACCCTCGGCTAAATCTTTTTTAGAAAGATAACGGATTCCTACTGCTGGATCGGCGACGACACATTTTTTGCCTTTCTTGCCGTATAAAACAACCCAGTGACACCCTTTCCAGTGAATAATTGCTGGTAAGGGCGCTTCATTCATCCGATTTAACAATTCTGCCGAAGTTTTCACATGGCGAGCATTAAACCCAAGTGTTTCTGCTCCTCGTTTCAGCCCTAATAAAGTTGTGCCTAATTGTCCAGTGCCCACCATCTCACGGATGTGATTCAATGTGAAAGTACGTCCATGATGTCTGGCGATAGAAGCTAGACAAGCAGCACCGCAGTCTTCTTCACTGTATTGTAAAATATGAGCGTATTTCATAAAGAAATGCTTGTCTCTACGTCCTCTGTGTTTGAAATCATTAGTGAACACTCAACACTAAACAGTGATCACTCGCTTCTCAAACATTCACGCATCGCGTTCAAAAAAGACAAAGGGCGTGGTACAATTACAGAGAGTAAGAAAGATGGAAACCATTGTTGCCCACGCCTGAGTGTTAATTGATATTCTCCTGCCGTTGATACATACCCAGTATTAACGACAGGAGTGTGCAAAGGATGCAATACCATCTAACTTCTTACTGTTTTAAGAAGTCGCGTGATCGCTGTTACGCCTCTGCAAATTCGGGGATATAGTCAATGTTTGCCTCAGACTCTGATACCGAACTCACAGAGGAGTCAGTTATGAATGTGCTTGTAATAGTAAAAGAACTGGCGAAGCCGATTGGAGACTCAGTGCTAGCCCCTGATGAAGCTTTTGTCTTAGCTGTGTTCTTGTAAGCGCCACCGACAACGCTGGTTGCTTGAGATTCTGCAATTTCAGTGAATAGTGGATTCATGACTTTTTTCCCTCAAGTTAATCGACTGAATTGATTTAAGTGATCTCGAAACCGACACCGAGTGTACAAAGGATGCAATACCAGTCAACTTCTTACTGTTTTAAGAAGTCGCGTGATCGCTGTTACGCCTCTGCAAATTCGGGGATATAGTCAATGTTTGCCTCAGACTCTGATACCGAACTCACAGAGGAGTCAGTTATGAATGTGCTTGTAATAGTAAAAGAACTGGCGAAGCCGATTGGAGACTCAGTGCTAGCCCCTGATGAAGCTTTTGTCTTAGCTGTGTTCTTGTAAGCGCCACCGACAACGCTGGTTGCTTGAGATTCTGCAATTTCAGTGAATAGTGGATTCATGACTTTTTTCCCTTAAGTTAATCGACTGAATTGATTTGAGTTATCTGGAAACCGATGTCTTTGTTTCCGATACTGAAAATGTAGCATTAAAAATTACCGTCTGAAAAGATCTAATACTGGGTTTAACGTAAACAATATGAACAAATGTACTTACTTAGGTAAGTAGATAGTTTGTTGATAATTATTATGAATAATTAAGGAGGTGCATCCGTTATATTACACTTAGAAAAATTTTTGCCATGCGCTAGCGTTAGCCTAAACTCAATTTAAAAAATATTGAGTGTGTAATATTACTAAGCTTTGTTTGAAAGAAATGTGCCAAAGAGAATTGGCTGTTAGTCAAAAAAATGACTTGAAACTCATCGTTTGCTACTCAGAACTTTCATTACCTTGTGGTTTCGCAAACAAGCATTTTTACGAAAAATTACCAGTACTGGTTAGCTGCGAAATCATGACTAGTGATTCACCAGACCAACTTTGATGGATCGTGACGACTAGAAACCGGGTTTCGCCAAAGTTACCTGGTTTGGTGATAACCTGTCAAAATTTGTGTGGTGGAGTACTAGTACTCCACCAAGGCAACTTTGAGGGGTAAAGGAACGAACCGCAGAGGCGCTCCAGAGCGCAGAGTGAAGAGAAAAGAGGATGAGTCTAAAAATGAGTTTACTTGGCAAAGTTGCTGTGGCGAACTACTAGGTTCTGTCATTGTCTCAAAAGATGGTATAATAGTGCGAAATTGAAACAACAAAACATGAAGATAAATCTATCTCGTCAGAAACCGCGTGTCTTTACATGGCAAGCGGTTTTCTCACTGCTCATGTTTGTGTTCATGTACCTGCCTATACTGGTACTGGCGTTTTATAGTTTCAACCAGTCGCCTTACAGTGCACGTTGGCAAGGATTAACTTTGGAATGGTATGGCAAGTTGTTTAGGGATGAGCGGATTTTATCAGCTTTACAAAACAGCTTGATAGTAGCCTTTTGTGCAGTAGGGATTTCTGCAATACTAGGAACGTTGATGGCAGTGGGGTTAGCGCGTTATCAGTTTTTGGGTAAGAGCGTGTATCGTGGTGTTTCTTACTTACCGTTGATTATTCCTGATATTGCGATCGCAGTCGCTACCCTAGTTTTTCTAGCAGCGTTTGCCATTCCCTTAAGCATCTGGACAATCGTTTGTGCTCATGTCGTCTTTTGTCTTGCCTATGTTGGTCTTGTTGTGTCTTCTCAACTAACTAATTTAGATCCCCATTTAGAAGAAGCAGCACTGGATCTCGGAGCAACACCAGTGCAAGCCTTCATCAAAGTCTTATTACCTCAGTTAATGCCTGGTATTATAGCTGGTTGTTTACTAGCCTTTGTCCTCAGCTTAGACGACTTTCTCATTGCCAGTTTCACTGCTGGTAGTGGTTCCAACACCCTACCAATGGAAATTTTTAGCCGCATCAGAACAGGAGTCAAACCAGATATTAATGCTCTCAGTGTTATCTTGATTTTAGTCTCTGGGATTGTCGCTTTTATAGCTGAATTAATTCGCGCTTCAGGACAAAGAAAAAATAGTCATTAGTCATTAGTCATTAGTCATTGGTCATTAGTTATTAGTTATTGGTCATGATCCCGATCAATTTTTCAAAGCACTTGACAATATTAGGAGTTTTATCATAATATTCTTTTATAGAATGGGAATCCTTGCGCTCATATATACTTATATTTAGAAACTTCTAACTTAGAAACTTTTCACCCTACATAGGCAGATACACAGAACTTTTTCATCTGTCTACCTTGTGTTGTGGGTGTGAACAGATAGTCAGAAATGTGTATGTCAATATAGATTTCTGTATTTTAACAGCTCAAGTTAGAGCCAACTTTGGACAAGATGCGATACATGGCTCACTATGCAAATTTGTCAAAATCCCAATTGCTCCAATCCCTTCAACTCTGACAGCAATAGATTTTGCACCAGCTGTGGACAAAACAACTTTGGCAATTTCCTCAGGAACCGCTACCGTGTCTTGAGATTGTTAGGCGAAGGTGGATTTAGTAGAACATATGCAGCCGAAGACGTTGATAGACTAGATGCTCCATGCGTCATCAAACAATTCTTCCCACAAGTTCAAGGGACTTCAGAACGTACAAAAGCTGCACAATTGTTTAAGGAAGAGGCGAAGCGACTTTATGAACTGGGAGAAAATCACTGGCAAATTCCCAGATTACTTGCTTACTTTGAACAAGGTTCTAGTCTCTATCTGGTGCAAGAATTTATTCAAGGGCAAACTCTGTTACAAGAACTTCAGCAACAACCTTTTAGTGAAAAGAAAATTCGAGAACTTTTAGAAGATTTATTACCTGTTATCCAATTCATTCACGAGCGTAACGTTATTCATCGGGATATTAAACCAGAAAACATTATCCGCCGCCAAACTGATGGCAAACTCGTTTTGATTGACTTTGGTGGTGCTAAGCAGGTGACGCAAACCAGTTTATCAAGACAAGCTACAGTGCTATATACAATCGGTTATGCACCTAGCGAGCAAATGGCTGGATTTGCTTGTCAGGCGAGTGATTTATACGCTTTAGGAGTCACTTGTGCGCGTCTTCTGACTCAATGTTTGCCTATACAAAATCCTGATGGAGGACAGATTCAAGACACTCTTTACAACCCCATGAATGGTCAATGGTTATGGCGAGAGTATTTACAGGAAAAAGGGATTACTATTAGCAACGACTTGAGGGAAATTCTGGATAAGTTGCTGAAACATTTGGCAAAAGATAGATATCAATCGGCAACAGAAGTTTTGCAAGAATTGAATGCAACAAAATTTTTTGCACAACAAATTGTGGCAATTCCTCAATTTCAATCACCATTATTTGAACAACAGAAAGTCACAACGCCAATTTCTGAACTAAAAGCTTCTTCAGAACTCGACTCCTTACAAACCTTTAATTTTGATGTGGTGACAGTAGACGCACAAGGTCATGAAATCAGGCGTGAGTGTCGAAGTGCAAAGTTTTATGCAGAAAACTTGGGAAGCCAAGTGACGTTGGAAATGGTAGGAATTCCTGGCGATACTTTTATGATGGGTTCAAAAGACAATGATGGGGATGCGGATGAACGTCCACAACACCCAGTGAGTATCAAACCTTTTTTTATGGGCAAGTTTCCCGTCACCCAAGCACAATGGAAAGCAGTCGCAGCTTTACCTAAAGTCAAACAATCTTTAAATCCTTATCCATCAAAATTTAAAGGTGCAAATCGACCAGTTGAAAACGTTTCTTGGCACGAAGCAATAGAATTTTGTACTAGGCTGTTTGCAAAAACTGGACGACAATATCGCTTACCCAGTGAAGCCGAATGGGAGTATGCTTGTCGTGCTGGAACGACGACACCCTTCCATTTTGGCGAAACAATTACGACTGAATTAGCAAACTGTAGTGACGATCACACTTGGGAACAAAAAGCCAAAAACCGAAAAGAAACAACACCTGTAGGTAGTTTTCAGGTGGCAAATGCCTTTGGCTTGTATGATATGCATGGGTTAGTTTGGGAGTGGTGTGCTGATCCTTGGCACAAAAATTACGATGGCGCACCCACAGATGGATCTGTTTGGGAAGTTGGTGGGGACGATAATCGTCGCGTGCTTCGCGGTGGTTCTTGGAGTTTTAGTTCTGCGCTTTGTCGTAGCGCCAGTCGTAGCTGGAATGAACCGGATGGCGGGCTGAGGATATGCGGGTTTCGGGTAGTGGCGAGTTGGTCTGTTTGAAATCTTAAAACAAAAAAATACGGGTGAGCATCTTGCCCACCCCACAAAAGTTATTCTTTGACTACACAACGCCTTAAACTAATTTCAAATCTGGATACTCCGCGAGGACATCATCAGAGGTGAGGGTATCACCTTCAGCTTGTGGAGTCCAAAGAACTTCAATTGCAAGCAATTGCTCTCCAGGAATACTACCAAATTGACGTAAAGCTTGACGCAAATCGTCAGCGCTGTTAATGTCGCCTAGCTGGAGTTTACCCAAGGTTGCAGCTAGTAAAGTGACGATAATATATTCTCCAGGTCCTTCAGTGATCAGACGGGTTGGGTTGTCGAGTTCACCACCACCAGGTAAAGCATCTTTGGGAGCAGTTGCTTTGAGCTGGTTGTTCACATTAGAAAGAGTTTCTCCTGTGAATTTGCTGCGTTCTGCCAATGAGAAACGGTTGAATTGAGCTTCAGCTGCGTTTAAACGCGCTTGTTCGGTACCACCACCCGCGTAAACCCAATATTCCGGATGGCGTAGCAAAGCTAGGCTGGCTTCTTGCAGAATTTCTGCTCTACCTTCTGGGGAGTTCGTATCAGCAGTTTCAGCAATGTGGTTGAGTTCGGTTTGCAAACCACGGGCGCTACCTAACAAGCCAACTTGTAAACGAGTTACGGAAACAGAAGGGTTGCTGTTGTAGCCGACTTCACTGTTGTAATCCGCTTCACTATTATTAGACGCAACGCGACGGAAGCTTCGCACTAAGAAGTTGGCGATCGCAATGAAAATTAAAATGCTAAACAAACCGCCAAATCCTCCCCCAATACCCCAGAACGGAAGCAGGAAGGGAAAGCCAAAACCACCGCCAGGATAGGGAGCATAATAACCCCCGCCATAACCTCCACCAGGAGGTGCGTAGGTGCGAGGTGAGGAGTAGGGACGACTTGATGAGGGCATTCTGAAGGAACCACCGCCGATTCTACCCCCACTGGCGGCTAGCGCTCCATCAGTGTGACTGAATGCCAATGTAAAAACAAGGCATAGGAGGAGCAGAGATTTTAAAAGGGGTTTGGTAGCTTGTTGTAGTTTTTTACGCATGACGACACAGTGGCTTGAAAAACAGTATTTGGTTATCTTTATCTCCCCATGCTGGTTGGAGTTTTGTGCTTGTTTAATAACGCCAGCCCGTAGCCTTAAACAGTCGTTGGCACTTGCTCTCCAGTTACAGACTACAATTCCAATTTACCGTCAACTGTATTGTACGGGCAGCATGCTTTGGGCGGATTTCTGGAGTAGATAACCGTACATCACAAGCCATTGAAACTTCTAAATTCAATCTTCACAAACCGAGTTCCCTCTTCGTTGTGCCAGAATTGGTATCTGCAC
>NZ_QMEB01000059.1 GCF_012912135.1 Brasilonema bromeliae SPC951
GCCATAGCCATAGCCAACCCCTACGCCATAGCCAACGACGAGTTTATTAACTGGGCTACAGAATTGGAAAAAATAAAAATCTTCCATTCCGTAGACTTTCCAGTGCTGATTGCCCAACTTAGAAAATCCAAATCTACAATTCCTAATGATAAACAACCTCAGGAAGTGCGTCGGGCATTTGTTGAGCAGCTTCTACAAACTTGGCTCAACGCCTTTAATCTTACCCCAGAAATGGTCAATTTATCCAAGGAAGAATTGCAGGCACTGGATAATTATTTTTACGCCAATTACTTCATCATTCAGTGCAAACAAGCAGCAGTACGGGTGTCACCCAAAACCTGGGAAGCGATTGAAGAGGGAATGTTGTTGGTTCCAAACAATTGAAATCTTATGTGAAAGTTAAAGTCAAAATAGGGAGCATCCCAAATGTGTAAAAACATATTTTGTCATTGCGTTAGCGCAGCATGCCCGGAGGGCATACGTAATGAAATGGAGTGAAGCAATCGCAACATCTAGACTTTGCGTTCGCGAAGCGTGTCCGAAGGACTTATGCTTCATTCCGCTTCGCTGCATTCGCAATGACAATCTATTGTCTTGGTACATTTGCAAAATTGGGATACTCCCTCAAAAGAGGAAATGGAAAGAGAAATATTCTATGAGTTCATTACAACAAGCTAAGGAAAAGAAAACTCAAACTTTTGCAGCAATATTGTATTGGGAAGAAGATGTTTATGTAGCACAATGTCCAGAGGTGGGAACTGCTAGCCAAGGAGAGACAATAGAAGAAGCCGTTGCCAATTTGAAGGAAGCAACAGAACTTTATTTAGAAGAGTTTCTAGACAATCTGTAGAGTGATTCAACACACACTCGATTCTGGTGTACCTTCTGGCAGAGGAATTGTAACAAGAATCTAAAATAATCTAGTTGTTTTATTGATACAGTTCCAAACGCCTGATGCATACAATCTATAAAAAGTCAACAAAAAAAGCCTGGGCACAAGCCCTTGCCCAACCCGCAAAAGAATTCCCTCCCACCCAACTGCAAATCCTTTCTGGCAGAATACCTGAAGGCTTACACGGCACACTTTACCGCAATGGACCTGGAAGGTTAGAACGCGGCGGTATAAATGTGGGACACTGGTTTGATGGAGATGGGGCAATTCTTGCTGTAAATTTCAACTCTCCTTATGAAGCAGGGAAAAAGGGGGGTGCAACTGCAGTCTATCGCTACGTACAAACTGATGGTTATAAAGAAGAAGCAGCAGCAGGACAACTGCTTTACGGTAATTATGGAATGACTGCACCAGGACCAATTTGGAATAAATGGTTGAAAGCACTCAAGAATTGTGCGAATACTTCTGTGCTGGCGTTACCTGATAAATTACTAGCACTGTGGGAAGGCGACAACCCTCATGCCCTGGACTTGCAAACGCTCCACACTTTGGGCAAAGATGATTTAGGAGCATTGAAGAATGGATTGGCTTATTCTGCCCATCCCAAAATTGACCCGAAATCTGGCTCGATTTTTAACTTTGGTATCTCCGTAGGATTAAATGGAATACTGAATATATATAAAAGCGATGCTACGGGTACAATTCAGCAAAAAACATCGTTTGAACTAGATGGTTTCCCATTAATACATGATTTTGTTCTAGCTGGGCAATATTTAGTCTTTTTCGTTCCTCCGTTGCGGTTAAATGTCCTACCAGTGTTAACTGGATTTAGCTGCTATGGTGATTCTTTTGAGTGGAAGCCGCAACTGGGTACTCAGGTTCTGGTATTTGACTGTGAAACTCTCTCTCTGGTAAGTCGTGGTGAAACTGAACCTTGGTTTCAGTGGCATTTTGGTAATGCGTATGTAGATGATAGTGGATTGATAGTTGTGGATGTCGTGCGCTTTGCAGACTTTCAAACCAACGAGTACCTTAGGGAAGTCGCCACAGGTGAAACTCATACTCCTGCTGTAAGTACTTTGTGGCGAATACATCTTGAACCGAGTACCAATATAGTCAAGGGAATTGAGGAAATTATAGATCGCCACTGTGAATTTCCAGTTGTACCACCGCAAGAGAGCGGACAATATACTAACCAAACTTATCTTACGGTGCATCGGCAAGGGGTGGATGCGAGCAAAGAAATATTTGGGGCGATCGCCTGTTTCAACCACAAAACCAACACCCTCACAATTGCTGACTGTGGCGAAAACCGCTATCCAAGTGAACCCATTTATGCCCAAAATCCCCAAAATTCTGAACAAGGATGGATCATCACAGTTGTGTACGATGGCAATTCTGATTGTAGTGAAGTTTGGGTATATGATGCGGCTAGGTTAGATGATTCACCTGTGTGCAGATTGGCATTACCCAGCGTTATTCCCCACAGCTTCCACGGCACTTGGAAACCTTACTGACACTGAGTTGATGCCTGTTAAGAGTTCCCTGTTCCCTGATATATTTAACCAGCGCAAGAAAAGCCTGATAAACTCGTTTCCAGCCTCAGGCTGGAAATGCCAGCGCATAGGCTCTGCCTCAACCTAAATACCGGAGGCGGAGCCTCCTAGTAGCGCATTCCCTGGCTCAGCCAGGGATCGAGTTGCTTAGGGGGTGTAACTCCTCATTTATTCGCGCTCCAACATCATTAATCACTGAGCTTTTGTTGTCAATCTGTGCTATGTATGGCTAACAGCTACCGTCTTCTCCAAGCATTCCCTCAATTTCTCTGCTAGTACCCGTACATTGGGTTCCTCGAACAGCGTATAGTGAGAGCCAGGAATGTAATGGACATCTATTCCTCCAGTGACTAGCTTATCCCAACCTAGGAGCGGCTCAGATTTAACGCCAACAGCATCGTCTTGTGAATCATCGCTGTTCTCGTCAACCCGTAAAAGAGTGATTTGCCCTGAGTAAGGTTGGTAAGTATATTCGTTCCAAGCCAACACATTAGCGTCTATGATATCCCAATGCGTGTCATCCTGAGGTAGAGGCTCCTTTATTCCTAAAAAATGCGTATATTTTGCTCGGAGATGGTAAGTGCTCCACTCGATCCAGCCAATAAGCTTTTTCCTTAGGTAGGAAGGACCTCGTTGTAACAAATTATTTATGTGCATGAAAATTCGCGAAATCAATGGCAATCGTGTGGCAGCACCTGGAATACCGCTATCAAACATAGCCAGAAGAGCTACTTTTTGACCTTGCCTGTTAAGTTGATGAGCTATTTCGTATGCAATGATACCTCCCATCGAGTACCCACCGAGAAAATAAGGACCATTGGGTTGAATGGTCTGAATTTCTTTAATGTAAAGCGCTGCCATTTCTTCAATCCGGGTTAAGAGAGACAGTTTTCCATCTAATCCTTGTGGTTGTACCCCATAAAGTGGTTGAGCCTGTCCCAAATGCAGTGACAAATTGCGGTAACACAGAGTTTCTCCACCAAGCGGGTGGATACAGAATAAAGGCGGCTTGGAACCTTTGGTTTGAATTGGAACCAAGCATGACCAACTAGCTTCTGATGTGTGCTCATGTGCCCCTGTCAAAAGCTGATTATCAACTGTTTTTTCTTTTGGAGAAAGCAATTGGGCAAGGGCTTCTACTGTACCGGATTGAAAGAGGGTAGCCAGAGGAAGTTTTTTGGCGAATTTCTTCTCAATTTGAGCGAATAACTTGACTGCAAGCAAAGAATGTCCGCCGAGATCAAAGAAGTTGTCCCTCACACCAACGGGTTGGATGCCCAAAATTTCTGCCCAAATTTCGGTTAGCTGATGTTCTGTATCATTACGAGGGGCAACATAACTTGCTTCTGGCTCTAGTTTTGTGATGTCAGGCGCTGGTAGAGAGCGGCGGTTTACTTTGCCACTAGGAGTGAGGGGCAGCACATCCAACAATACAAAAGCCGAAGGAACCATGTACTCTGGTAGCTTTTCCTTAAGGAAATTACGTAATTCACCTGTTGTAGGTACTGAGTCTTGATCCGGCACAACATAGGCTACCAAGCGTTTATCACCGGGAATGTCTTGACGGACAATAACGACAGCTTGGTGTACAGCAGGGTGTTGGCTCAAGACAGCTTCTAGCTCTCCCAATTCAATACGAAAACCTCGTATCTTTACTTGGTTGTCGCAACGCCCAAAGTACTCAATATTACCATGCTTCAAGTAACGAGCTAAGTCCCCTGTCTTGTACATATATGCCTTGTCTTTCTGGCTGAAGGGGTCGCGGATAAATTTTTCCGCAGTCAACTCCGGACGATTGAGATAACCTCGCGCTAGCGCAACACCACCAATATACAGTTCTCCAGGTACACCGATAGGTACTGGTTGTAGATTTGAGTCGAGAATATAGATAGAAGTGTTGGCAATAGGGCGACCAATTGGTGGTAGAGCAGCCCAACTCTGTACGGAATCAGCCAAGGTAAAGGCGGTGACTACATGGCTTTCTGATGGTCCATAATGATTGTGTAAAGTACAACCGGGTAACTTGCTAAACAAGTTAGTCAAGGCAGGTGTAATCTGCAACTGTTCGCCTGCGGTAATGATTTCTTGCAAATGGATTGGTAGTGATTCTGAACCAACAGCAACTTCAGCAAGCTGCTGTAAAGCAACAAAGGGTAAGAATAGTCTATTTATTGCTTTATGATTGAGAAAATCTAATAAAGCCGTTGCATCGCGTCGCAAGTCGTCTGTGATTAATATCAATGTTCCACCGGAACACCAGGTAGAAAATATTTCTTGGAACGAGACATCAAAGCTGATAGGAGAAAATTGCACAGTTCTTGCTCCAGTAGAAACTGTGCTATTTTCAAGTTGCCACGAGATGAGATTGGAAAGGGGAAGTTGTTTCATTGCTACCCCTTTTGGCATTCCTGTGGAACCTGAAGTATAAATGACGTAAGCTAGGTTTTCTGGCTCAACCCCATTGACTAAATTCTCTTCGCTTGCTTGAGCGATCGCCTGCCAATCTGTATCTAAGCAAACTACGTGTCCCTCGTGTTTGGGTAATACGCGCATTAAATTCTCGCAGGTTAACAGCACCGCTACCTGTGAATCTGACAGCATAAAACTCAGTCGATCTTGCGGATACGCTGGATCTAAAGGTACATAAGCCCCACCTGCTTTGAGAATTCCCAACACTCCTACGACCATTTCTAAGGAACGTTGCACACAGATGCCAACTGGTACATCTGGTCCCACTCCTAAATCCCTGAGATAGTGCGCCAACTGGTTTGCACGATTATTCAACTCCTGGTAGGTTAATTGCTGGTTTTCAAACACCACTGCTACTGCATCCGGGGTCAGATTTACCTGTTGTTCAAACAACTCATGGATGCATTTGTGTGGATAGTCTTTTTGGGTGTTGTTCCATTCAAACAGTAACTCGTGCTGTTGAGCTGCCGTAAGCAGTGGCAATTTGCTAATGTGCTGTTGTGGGTTAGCAACAATTCCCTCAAGTAATGTCTGGAAATGTCCACTCATTTGGCTAATGGTGGAAGCATCAAACAGATCCGTGTTGTATTCCCATATTTCCTCTACTCCCTGTTCCGTTTCCACAATAAACAACGTCAGATCAAATTTCGATGTTAATCTATCTACATATGTGGAAGTAATGGTGAGCCCTGACAACTCAAATGTTTGCTGAGGTGTATTTTGAAAAGCAAACATAACTTGGAACAAGGGATTGTAACTCAAGGAGCGCTCTGGTTGCAGTTCTTCAACCAGCTTTTCAAACGGCAAATCTTGGTTAACGTATGCGGACATTGCCATCGCTCGTACTCTTTGCAACAGTTCCCGGAAGCTGGGGTTGCCAGACATATCGGTACGAAGCACTAAGGTATTGACAAAAAATCCAATTAACCGTTCTATTTCTGGATGATTTCGCCCTGCGATCGGAGATCCAACTAGAATATCTTCTTGTCCGCTATAACGGTATAGTAAGATTTGGAATGCCGCCAAAAACGTCATGAACAACGTCACACCCTCTTGCCGTGACAGTGTTGATAGCGCTTGGGATAAACTCTGGGGTAGTACAACGAAATGCTTTGCACCTCGGTAAGTTTGGACTGGTGGTCGTTGTCTATCTGTGGGTAATTCCAGTACCGGCGTTGCACCCGCTAACTGCTGTTTCCAATACTTGAGCTGATTTTCAAGCACTTCACCTGAAAGCCATTGACGTTGCCATACTGCATAGTCAGCATACTGAATGGGTAGTTTTGGCAATGGATTGGGCAAACCTTCTTTGAACGCTTGATACAGAGTTCTCAACTGCTCAAATAAAATACTTCTTGACCACGCATCAGAGGCGATGTGGTGCATGACTAACACTAGGATATGCTCTTGCGGCTCAAGCTGCAGCAAGCAAGCACGAAGCATGAAATCTGATGTTAAATCGAAAGGTCGTTGCGACTCATTTTGTAACAGATGTTGTACTTGAGTGGAACGTTCGCTGAGCGGACAATCCTTGAGGTCAATCACCTTGAGTTCCACAGACTTAGGCTCACCAATGACCTGTATTGGGTCACCATCTTGTGCAATAAAGTTGGTTCGTAATACCTCGTGATGAGCAACAATTGCATCTAATGACTGTTGCAAAACATCTACGTTGAGATCTCCCTGTAACCTTAAAACCTCTGCAATATGATACAGTGGGCTATTTGGCTCTAGTTGCTCCAAAAACCACAGTCGCTGTTGTGCGAAGGATAAAAGAGCAGTTGATTCATTCGTTCTTTTTGGAATCGTCTGCTGTGTTTTTACCTCAGTAGTTTTGTTCTTAAGTTTTAACTCTAGTAACGCTCTTTTGGCTGGTGAAAGAGCAGCAATTTTTTGGTTGATATTATCCATACTTACTAATCCTTATTTAAATTGCAGATACAGATGAAAACTTTTTGCTACATATTTGATTGGATGAGGGTGTTGGGAGCGGTGACAATTTTTCACTAGCTCCCCTACACCCTGTTAGTCAGGTTGCTGCATAAGTTGCGCTAAAAGACTTTCCGCTTGCTCATCTGATAGCTCTTCCAACTCATTTAACAAGCGACTGATTTCGTCATCATCTCTCTTATCCGCCTGGCTTTGAACAATTGCTTGGGCTAAACCTGCGATTGTTCGTGTCTCAAAAAGCAACTGCAACGGAATTTCTGAACCTAAAGTTTGGCATACCCGAGAAATCACTTGCGTTGCTAGTAGTGAATGTCCTCCTAATTCAAAGAAGTTATCGTAAATGCCTACTTGATCCAAACTCAAAACTTGGGTCCAAATAGTGGCTAATACCTCTTCGGTGGGGGTACGAGGTGCTACAAAGCTGTTGGCATCGCTGAAATCTGCTGGCTCTGGAGCTTTCAATGCGCGGCGATCCACCTTACCATTGGGGTTTAATGGCATCACATCTAAGAAGACAAAGGCTTTTGGCACCATGTACTCAGGTAATTTACCTTGCAAAAAGTCGCGCAATTCACTTGCGCTTGGGGGAACTTGTTTCGCCACGATATATGCCACTAGGCGTTTGTCACCAGGAACATCTTCTCTTACTGAAACTAAAGTCTGTTGCACTCCAGGATATTCACCTAGAATAGCTTCAATTTCTCCCAACTCAATGCGGAAGCCACGAATTTTCACCTGGTAGTCAATACGGTTGAGGAATTCTATGTTCCCGTTGCTTAAGTAACGTGCCAAATCCCCAGTTTTGTAAAGACGTGCACCTGGTTCACTACTAAAGGGGTTGCGAATAAACTTTTGTGCAGTCAGTTCGGGACGGTTAAGATAGCCTCGCGCTAAACCAGTTCCACCAATGTATAGTTCACCCGATTGACCAACAGGGACTGGCTGTAAATTATCATCTAAGATATAAACTTGTACGTTGGCGATCGCCCGACCAATAGGAGCAATCGTATAATCAGTCCCCCGCTGACAAGTCCAAAACGTGGTATCTATAGAAGCTTCTGTTGGACCATAGCAATTAATCAGAACATTTTCCAATTTTAAACGCTCAACGAAGCGCTCTATGAGTTCGACTGCTAAAGCTTCACCGCCACTCGTGACATGCTTGAGGCTGGTACAATTCTCGATTCCCTTTTCCTCAAGTAAAACGCGGATGATGGATGGTACCAAAGCAGCTACAGTAATCTGCTGTTCGATAATCATCTTAACCATGTAAGCAGGATCTCGATGTCCATCGGGGCGAGCCATAATTAATTGTCCCCCAAATAACAACGGCCAAAATATCTGCCATACTGAGGGGTCAAAGCTCAAAGAAATCGTCTGGAGAACTTTGTCTTGTTCTGTTAATTGAAATGTTGCTTGTCGCCAGTGAAGCTGATTGGAAATTCCACGGTGCGGAACCATCACACCCTTGGGCTTACCTGTAGAACCAGAGGTATAGATGACGTACATTAAATCATCAACTGTTGCCTCACACACAGGATTTTCTTGGCTGTTGTTGGCAATCAGTTCCCAATCAGAATCCAAACATATCACTTGTGACCCAAGATTTTGTAAGCTGTTGACCAATTTCTCTTGGGTGAGCATCACTGGTGTTTGGGTATCTTCTAAAATGAAGGTTAACCGCTCTTTTGGATACGCTGGGTCAATTGGCACATACGCTCCACCTGCCTTGAGAATTCCCAGTAATCCGACTACCATCTCTAAGGAACGTTCCATACAAATGCCAACTAAGACATCAGCACCAACACCCAAAGTTTTTAAATAGTGCGCCAATTGGTTAGCACGAGTGTTCAACTGTTGGTAAGTCAGTTGCTCACCTTCAAACATAACCGCCACAGCGTGAGGCGTTTTTTCTACCTGCACCTCAAACAACTCATGAATACACTGCTCTTGATATTCTGCTTGAGTATCGTTCCACTCCAATAACTGCTGTCTCTCAGTTGCACTTAGCAGTGGTAATTCGTTCACGTGCTGCTGTGGGTTAGCCGTAACTTCCTCAAGTAGTGTCTGAAAATGCCCACTCATCCGGGTGATGGTATCAGCGTCAAACAAGTCGGTGCTGTATTCCCATAGTCCTCGCAGTCCTTGTTCTGTTTCCTCAATTGACAAGGTTATATCAAACTGCGATGCAAAATTATCCACTTCTATGGTAGAAATACTGAGTCCTGGCAACTTTAATGTTTGTGTGGGTACATTTTGTAAGACAAACATGACTTGAAACAAAGGATGATAGCTCAAAGAGCGTTCTGGTTGCAATTCTTCGACTAGCTTGTCAAAAGGTAAGTCTTGGTTGGCGTAGGCGGACATTGCGTGCGATCGCACTCTTTGCAACAGTTCCCGAAAACTCGGATTACCCGACAAATCAGTACGCAGTACCAAAGTATTGACAAAAAAACCAATTAACCCTTCTATCTCCTCCCGATTGCGTCCGGCGGTAGGAGAACCAACTAAGATATCTTGTTGTCCGCTGTAACGGTAAAGCAGAGTTTGGAATGCTGCCAACAATGTCATGAACAGCGTTACTCCCTCTTGTCGTGACAGTGCACTCAATGATGCAGATAAATTTTTCGGGAGTACGAAAGATTGTTTTGCACCCCGGCGAGTTTGTACTGGTGGGCGCGGTTTATCAGTGGGCAATTCCAGAACTGGGATTGCACCTGCTAACTGCTGTTTCCAATAGTTGAGTTGGTTTTCTACCACTTCACCTGAAAGCCATTGGCGCTGCCAAACAGCATAATCAGCATACTGAATGGGCAACTGTGGCAAAGGATTGGGCTTTCCTTCAAGGAATGCTTGGTACAGCGTTGTCAACTGCTCAAATAAAATGCTCATCGACCAGCCATCTGTAGCGATGTGGTGTATGGTCAATTGTAGAATGTGCTCTTGTGGTGATATTTCCAACAAGCACGCACGCAGCATCAAATCTGATGAGAGGTTGAAAGGACGTTGCGCTTCTTGTTGTAACAGCTTTTGTACAACGGTTGTGCGTTCAGTTTCTGGACAATCCATCAGGGAAATCAGCTTCAGTTCCACTGACTGAGGTTCACGAATCACCTGCACTGGATTGCCGTCTTCTACGATAAAGTTGGTTCGTAAGACTTCGTGGTGAGTTGCGATCGCATCCAATGACTGTTGCAAAACATCCACATTGAGGTTGCCTTGCAATTGCATCGCATCCACAACGTTATATGCTGCACTGTCTGGTTCCAGTTGTGCCAAAAACCACAATCTTGCTTGTGCAAAGGACAGAGGAATTGATTGTCGGTTCGTTTGTCGAGAAATAATTTGGTGTTCTTGAGTCCCTTGGTTTTGACTTGTGGTAATTGCGCTTGCTAATTCGGCAATAGTCGGTGTTTCAAACAGAGACTGTAGCGAAATTTCTACACCAAAGGCTTGGCGGCACCGAGATATAATTTGTGTTGCTAATAATGAGTGTCCCCCTAATTCAAAGAAGTTGTCGTGAATACCTACTTTCTCTACCTGGAGTACTTCTTGCCAAACAGTAGCAATGATTTCCTCAGTCTCAGTTTGGGGTTTGACATAAGCAACTTCTAGTTCTGGAGACACCACTTTGCTGACAGGCAGAGCAAGGCGATCTATTTTACCGTTAGGCGTTAGAGGTAAAGAATCAAGCAGCACAAAAGCAGAAGGCACCATATAATCTGCTAACTTCTGATAAGATAAGCCGCGCAGTTCTTTTATAAAAACATTTTGGATAATTTCGGATAAAGATAAGTTGGGAACTACATAGGCTACAAGGCGTTTTTCCCCTGGTACATCCTCTGTGGCTATGACCACAGCTTCTTTGACAGTAGGATGTTGTACAAGTATGGACTCAATTTCTCCTAATTCAACCCGCATCCCCCTGATCTTGACTTGAAAATCAGTGCGACCTAATAATTCTATCGAACCATCTGACCAGTAACGAGCTAAGTCGCCAGTTTGGAATAATCGCTGCTTTCGATCTTGACTGAAAGGGTTTGAGATAAACTTTTCGGCATTCAGCTTTGGATGATTGAGATAGCCACGAGCCAAACAAGCACCACCTATATAAAGTTCGCCGACTTCTCCTGGTGCAACAGCTTGAAGATGTTCGTCAAGGATATAAGTTTGGTTATGGGCATAAGGATAGCCTACGGGTATGTAAATATATCCTAGTTCAGGATCAAAGTCCTTTGGAACCAAATAAGCACAGTTACCAATGGTTTCTGTTTGACCATAAACGTTGAAAATGGATACTCGATCTTGAAACAGGTCTCGTAGTTGTTTGTAAAGTTGAACTGGCGGCAAGTCACCAGAAAGCACAATAGTTCGTAATTTAGATTTCTGAAGTGCTTCTGTGTGTCTTTTGTCCAGAGTTTCTAATCCCTGAAGTCCATAGCGCCAAATTGAGGGTACGCCGTCACAAATCGTTACTCCTTGTTTCTGAATCAGCTCAAACAAACTGATGGGGTTTTTGGTTTGTTCGCCAGTAGCAATAATACTGGTGGCTCCTCGATACAGAGGCACCATTAATTGCCTGACTGAGGAGGAAAACGAGAAAGATGCCACGTGGAGATAGACATCCTCAGGCTGAACTTGCAATACTTGGCTGACTGCTGGAATATAATGCGCAACATTAGCGTGAGTGATTTGTACGCCTTTGGGTTTTCCAGTCGAACCCGAAGTATACATCACGTAGGCAAGATGCTCTTGTGTTAACTCACTGAGTGGGTTTTCTTGACTTTCTTTAGCAATACTCTCCCAATCTGTGTCAAGACAGACCACTCGTGATTCCTGCTCAAAAAGCTCATTCGCCAACTGCTTGGTCGTTAACAGCACCGACACCTGAGTATCCGATAACATGAAATGCAAGCGTTCTTGAGGATACTTTGGGTCAATTGGCACATAAGCCCCACCTGCCTTGAGAATTCCTAACAGTCCTACCACCATATCCAAGGACCGTTCCATACAAATCCCAACCATGACCTCCGGGGCAACCCCCAAAGTACGCAGGTAGTGCGCCAACTGATTTGCCCGTTGGTTCAACTGTCGATACGTGAGTTGCTGGTTTTCAAATACCACAGCAACAGCATTCGGAGTCTGCTGTACCTGAGCCTCAAACATCTGATGGATGCACAGATTCCTTGGGTAATCTGTTTGTATCAGATAATCTTCCGCCTCGGTCAAGTCATTTAGCCCAGTAGCTGGCTGAAGGTATGAATCTTGGTCAATGATGAGCTTGGACATGGTCTTAAGTAAATTCCTAAACTATTTTTTATACACAACAAATTCCAGAAAGTTTCCAATTTTGTTGGACTAAGCAAAAAAATCTCTTGAGCTACTGCTCATAAGAGCTACTTAGCTGCTGCATATTCACAATTGAGATGCAATACTTTTTCTTGTTGTATTTGCTCTTTTGCCAAAGCTAATGCCTGACAAGCTTTATTTAAATTTTTCTGATCTCTCGCCTCATTTTCAAACCGTTGTATATAAGCTTCGAGAAACTTAATACGTGAATCGATATCATCTGCATTTATAAGAAAAGGCAGGTCAGATTCAACCATAAAGCGGATAGCTAACATGGGAATAGGGCTGCGAAGTGGACGAAAATTTTCGTTGTGCAAACCAGGACTTTCATTATGCTTGTGAAATTCCCCTATCATCAGTCCTAGATCAACAAATAAAGGCTTCAGTTTTTGTTGAACACCATCAACCAGTTTGGAAGTCTCTTCTCTATCAAGTTCAGGAAAGATGAGTAAGATGGTTTTGTTTATGGCGCTTTCTCTGTCTCGTGGTTCTAGTTCAAGGAAAGTATCTCGGTAGCACAAAACCATCTCTTCAAGTTGCTGTGGTTCCATATTCTTAGCATGAATAACTGCGAACCTGATAGTGTTTGACTTGATTGCGTAAGGTACAAAAGGGCAAACAGGACCTGACCGGCCCAAATCTGGATGAGGTTTTGCCAAAAAGCTTTGAACCCATTGCATGATGTTGATTAAGTAAGGAAGGTCTTGTTGAAGCTGATTAAGCTCAATTGGTGTGTAGAGTTGCATTTTGACTACCTTATGAAAACTAACGGATGAAGAAAACAAGACGAATCTAACCTATAGAAAATGAAGTAAGTTATAGCTAATGAGCCAAAAGCTATATTCATTTTTTATAGGATATTTTTCCCTTAGCTGGCGCTCAACTAAAGGATGGATAAATATGACTGCAACAAGATTCTTAGTTTCGCATCTCTCAAGTAACCTCACAGACGGAATTTACTTGTATGTAGATGTCTTTGTCCTGGTTGTGGGAGTTTATAAAGTATATTAAGGCTGAGCCATAATTACTTTTTTTGATAGAAGGATAGATGTTATTGACTGAAGGACTGACTGAGTATTAGAAGTCCGCATAATATAAGAGTCTACCAAGCGAACTGTAAAGTTGGTGTTTCAATATCCATCCAGAGTATGACATTTTCGTGTGGAATAAAACAACTTTTATGGACGAGATCCCTTGAATATAGTCTAATTATTTAAATCTCAATCTAGAAATAATAAAAGACTATTGTTACGCTGCCTTTTATGAGAAATGTTATAGCAGTTGCCAGGTAGATTAGGACATGAACTAATGAGAAAATACGGACACCACCAGACCATCAAGCCCGTCAAGAGTTCCCTGTTAAGAGTTCCCTATTTCCTGCTATAACTAATTCCGTGGAACAAACCTGTACAAAACATGAAGTTCGCGCACAGACTTCAGGCGCAACCCTGTGCAGGTAATAGTTCTGCGCTCTCGTGTTGAATCGTGAGAGGCGCAGCCGTGCCGCAGGCATAGTACCTCAAATTCAGGTGTTTCTTAGAATTTTTTTTCAATTAAGACTCAAAAGCCTAATGTATTTTTGATTGAGATATCATCAAAAATACATCGTGCAAATTTAGTTAAAAAATCACTCAATTTTAACTTTAGCAAATCAACTGTGATTTTGCGTAATAGTTTGTTTGATTTAATACTTAATTAGTGTTACTCATTTTGTTTATATATTTTAAGATGCAACCAATAATACATTATATATCAGTATAGACAATACTGGTAGTAAAAATTTTTCTAATGCTGAATGAGCCAGCCAACGCCCAACATTGTTAGGACGATCCACAAATCGTTAATGATTGATCTCTAATTCTTTCCCGCTTCATCAAATCCGGAAAAACTGCTGTGCCCTTCCCTGTTCATCTGACAACAGGGGATTTCACTAAGTATTTTTTCCTACTAAAAGGGGGTTTTTAGTCAAACAATTGCCCTTTTTTCAAAAAAAATCCTGAAATCTATATAAATTAATGGTTTCATCTATCCACTTCTGGCTGTGACACTTTAGAATGATTCATTGAAAAGTCGAATATACAGCAATTACAGCCGTTTTGAGCATAAATACTCAGAAAGTCCGACTTTTGTAAATCTCTAAACAGAGATTTAAGTAACGATGCATCTTTGATGCATCTGTAGACAATCTCAAGTAAACCTCAAGGAGTTTGACATGAATAAAGGTGAATTGGTTGATGCCGTAGCTGAAAAGGCTAGTGTTACCAAAAAGCAAGTTGATGCCGTCTTAACTGCGGCTTTGGAAACGATTATCGAAGCTGTTTCCTCTGGCGATAAAGTGACGTTGGTGGGATTCGGCTCATTTGAATCACGGGAACGTAAAGCCCGTGAAGGTCGTAACCCCAAAACCAATGAAAAGATGGAAATTCCGGCGACAAAGGTTCCTGCCTTCTCTGCTGGAAAACTCTTTAGAGAAAAGGTTGCACCCCCAAAATCTTAGGTTCTCACCTAAGTGACACTTTTTCTATGCGGCAACCAGCACACGGGGGAAATCTAGCCTGGGCAGCAGCACTAGCTGGCTGTCCCCCAAGTGCTATTCTGGATTTTTCTGCAAGCATTAGCCCTTTGGGACCACCAAAAAGCGCAATAGCGGCAATTGAGTCCCAATTGGATCATCTCAGGCATTATCCAGACCCTGATTATCGTGAACTGAGACTTGCTCTGGGTCACTTTCATCAATTACCCCCTGAATGGATTTTGCCGGGTAACGGCTCGGCAGAATTGCTTTCTCTGGCAGGTCGGGAATTAGCACAGTTAGCTGCAACAGCTTTGATAACTCCAGCCTTTGGCGACTACTACAGGGCGCTGGCGGCATACGACGCTATGGTACTGGAGTTTCCTTTGTCATTGGTGAGGCAGTCCGTTGCGGAGGTCTCCTCGTTGAGTGGAACTGCCGAACCCGTAAGGGTCATGAGTCATTTGTCATTTGTCATGAGCGATTTGTCATTGATTTTTGACAAAGGACAACAGACAAAGGACAAAGGACTATTGCTGAATAACCCCCATAACCCAACGGGGGTGTTATTTTCACGAGAAGCCATTCTGCCATATCTCAAGGAATTCGCCTTGGTGGTGGTAGATGAAGCTTTTATGGATTTTCTGCCCCCAGGACAGGAACAAAGTCTGATACAAGTTGTGCAGGAATATCCAAACTTAGTGATTTTGCGATCGCTGACCAAGTTCTACAGTTTGCCTGGTTTGCGACTAGGATATGCGATCGCCCACCCCGACCGTTTACGGCGCTGGCAGTCCTGGCGCGACCCCTGGCCCGTAAATACCCTGGCAGCAGCGGCAGCAGTCGCTGTCGTCCAGGATAAAGAGTTTCAGGAGCAGACTTGGGCATGGCTCCCACCTGCACGAAATCAACTCTTCGCTGGTTTAGCTTCAATACCCGGATTGCAGCCTTTGGAAAGTGCCGCTAACTTTTTACTCGTTGAATCACAGCAATCAAGTTCGCAATTGCAGCAAAATTTACTCAAGCATCACCAGATTTTCATTCGTGATTGTCTGAGTTTTCCTGAACTTGGCGACAGATATTTTCGGGTAGCTGTACGCTCTTGGTCAGATAACCAGCGCTTACTAGAAGCACTGTCATTAGTTGTGAGTCATTAGTCATTAGTTATTAGTCATTAGTCATTAGTCATTAAGGACGAAGCACAATTGAAAAGAAAGCCAAAACCGTGCCCCAGGCATCGGGCATCGGGTTAGGTAGGACAATTGACAAAGGACTAGGGACAAATAACGTGACTATTGACTACGATGTCGTGATTATTGGCGGCAGTTTAGCGGGACGCTACGCTGCCCTTACTGCTTCTCAACTGAAAGCTAAGGTTGCCTTGGTAGAACCAATCACAAACGGTGCATTAACGATAGTTAACGCACCATTAGAGTTTATTTATCACCATGCTCTAAGCCACACCAGTAACCTTAGCAAGCAACTAGGTGATGCAGCACTACTTGGGCTTCATACCTCATGTGCTGATACTCTAGAAAAATGCCAAATTTCTGTAGATACGCCTCAGGCAATGCTGTATGCTCATAGCATTGTTTCCAATCTCCAAGAGCAGAATTCACTTCGCCTCCTGGCTGCCCAAGGGGTGGATGTTATCGTGGGTAATGGTCAATTTCAATCCTCACCCCATCTTTCATTTGCCGTTGATACTCGCTTGCTACACGCACGCACTTATTTACTTGCAACGGGTTCAAGTCCTGCAATTCCAGAAATTGAAGGATTACAAAGAACTGGCTTTCTTACCATACCTCAAGTTTGGCAATCTCTCAGCAGTTCTACACCGCCTAAACAGTGGGTGATTCTTGGTGGTGTTCCCCAAAGCATCCAACTCGCTCAAACTCTGGCGCGCTTTGGTTACGATGTGACGCTGGTTATGGAACGTCCCAATCTTCTTCCCAATATTGACTCAGAGATGGCTCAACTGCTTTGCAGTTTGTTAGAAGCAGAAGGTGTGCGCGTCTTCATTAAAACATCAATCACTCAGGTCAGAAAAATTGAGGATAAAAAATGGCTTCAGGTGGGAGATAAAGCAATTGAAACTGATGAAATCGTAGTAGCTACAGCACAACAGCCAAATATACAATCCTTAAATTTGGCTGCGGTAGATGTTAAATGGAATCAGCGTCGTTTACTTGTGAATGAAAAACTACAAACGACAAATCCCCGCATTTGGGCTTGTGGTGATGTGATTGGTGGCTTTGAATTCGCCAATATTGCTAATTATGAAGCAAAAATAGCTCTGCAAAATGCGCTCTTTTTCCCGAGGTTTAAAGTCAATTATCGTCATATTCCTTGGGCAGTATTTACTAACCCGATGTTTGCACAAGTTGGTTTAACAGAGGCGCAAGCTAAACACCAATACAGTCCTGATGAAGTTATTGTTGTACAGCAGTTTTTTAAAACACTCTTTGCTGCCCAAATCCAAGACGAAACCACGGGTATCTGTAAATTCATTGTCCTACGTAATGGTGAAATTTTAGGAGCTTCGATTTTCGGTGCACAGGCAACAGAGTTGATTAATGTTATTGCTTTGGCGATCGCTCAAACAATCAAACTCCATCGCCTCGCTGATTTAGCTCCTCTGTGCCCCAGTTTTTCAGAGATTTTTGAGCAAATTGTAGAGACGTGGAAACAGCAGAAATTGAATAGTAATATTGCTTGGCAAGACTGTCTGGAAAGCTTTTTTCAATTCCGACGAAATTGGAATTTCTAAACTTTGATAGAGCTAATGAACTATATGCAAATCAATCCGCATGCAATTTTTAGGCGATTGGTTGACTATCTTTACATCTGGGTGTTTAGTTATTATGAGTCCTGGACCAAACTTTGTCTTAACACTCCGCAATAGCCTAGCTCATTCTAAACAAGCCGGAATCTACACAGCGTTGGGAGTAACTGCTGGCGACCTCATTCATGTCATCTGCTGGTTAATCGGTATTGGTGTTATTATTTCTAAATCAATCCTATTATTTAACCTGCTCAAATGGCTTGGTGCTGCTTATTTAATTTACCTTGGGATTAAATCCTTACAAGCTAAACATCAAGATAATTTTGTTGAGGAACAAACTTCGTCAGAGTTGAAATCTTTAACGGCGTTTAAAAACGGTTTCTTGACTTGTCTGCTCAATCCAAAGGTAACGTTATTTTTACTGGCACTGTTTACTCAAATCATTCGTCCGGATACACCTCTGGCGCTACAAATAATTTACGGTTTAACAATTGTGGGAATTGAATTCACCTGGCTGGCATTTGTTGCTACTGTTGTCTGTGTTGCGGCAATCAAACGTCGATTTTTGTCAATCTCACATTGGTTTGAGCGAATCATGGGCGCAGTTCTCATTTTCTTAGCTCTGCGTCTGGCACTTGCTAAAGCACACGATTAATTGGTTTAGCAGCTTTTCATCCACCACAGTAGTATTAATAATACGTTAAAATATTTGTAACAATCCTTTGCAATTCTTCAAAAGAAAGTAACAAGTTTGAGAGTAGCCAACCGCTACCCTAATTGGTATGCTTCTATCTACATTAAGTAGAAAAATAGCTGAGTTTGCCGTCAAAAACGTGTATTTTTGCTGCATAAGCTTAGCTACATGCCCTAATGGACAGTAATTAATGGCATTTTGCCCATCAAGCAAAAAGCAGGAGCGGCTAAAACCACCACTTCTTTGTGCACAAAACTGTCTTCCCCATTTGACGAATCTACTGGAATGAGTACCAATAAAAGAAGTTCCACTTGCCTAAAAAAGGAGAATAGGGGCTTGGCAATCAATCGCTGGAAACAGGATCTCAAAAATGACCTCATAGCCGGGTTGTTGGTTGTGATTCCCCTGGCAACTACCATTTGGCTTACAATAACCGTTGCAACTTGGGTCGTCAACTTTCTCACCCAAATTCCCAAACAACTGAATCCGTTTCAGGGAATGGATCCGATTTTGGTCAATCTACTGAATCTCTTGGTGGGACTCATGGTGCCACTCCTGAGTATACTCCTGATTGGCTTGATGGCTCGGAATATTGCAGGGCAGTGGTTGCTAGATGTGGGTGAACGGCTATTGCAGGCAATTCCCTTAGCAGGACAGGTTTACAAAGCTCTCAAGCAACTTTTAGAAACACTCTTAAAAGACAGCAATGGCAAGTTTCGCCGTGTTGTTTTAGTAGAATACCCTCGACGGGGAATGTGGGCGATCGCCTTCGTTACAGGTATGATCAGCACCGATATCCAAACTCAAATGTCTCGCCCAGTATTAAGCGTTTTCATCCCAACAACCCCCAACCCCGCCACTGGGTGGTATGCAGTTGTTCCAGAAGACGAAGTTGTCAACCTCTCATTATCTATTGAAGATGCATTTAAAATTATAGTCTCCGGTGGCATTGTTGCTCCCAATACCTCCCCGACTCCATTGGTTATCCCCAAAGAACGCAAATTAGAAATGCCACCCTTAGAAGCAAAGCGGCAGATTCTTCCTCTCGACGAGACTTAAAATCAGTAGTCAGTAGTCATTAGTCATTAGGAGGCAGTGCGGTGGACGGGTTTCCCGGCATAAAGCACCTGCCGTTCATTAGTCAGGAGTTTTCACTTTACTCCCTCCCTCTTTTTATCCCCTTCCCCCCTAACTCACTTTTATGCAAGAGCGTAAACCTCGTCAAATTTCTCGTGAATTGGCTCTTTTAAGCCTCAGCCAACTGCCGTTAAACTCAAAGAAATTAGAAAAAATAGCACCAGAACAACTGGTACCAAAGTTAGTACTCGCAGCAGTACGTACGCTGCGATCCGAAGTCCAAGATACTCTAGACAATGCTGCAGGCGAACTGCAACGCAGTAATGATCGGCTTTTGAGTAGCCAAACACGCGCCAGTGATCTAAATACTGCCAGAACAATGCTCAAAGAAGCAGTTGTGTACACGCAAACAGCCATCAACAAGTTAGCTGCAGCTATAGAATTTCCTGAACTCATTCAACTGGCAAATCAAGATAAAGAAGTCCGCGAGTACGCTAAAGAGATTATCATTACTGTCCATGAAAACCGAAACACCATAGATGAGGACATTTCCACAGCTTTGGTAGATTGGCAAGTCACTCGCCTTGCCCACATTGACCGAGATATACTGCGAATCGCTGTAGCAGAAATGAAGTATCTTAAAGTGCCCGACAGTATCGCAATTAACGAAGCTGTAGAGCTTACGAAACGATACAGTGAAGAAGAAAGCCATCGGTTTATTAATGGTGTTCTGCGCCGAGTTACCGAACAAAGAAAGATCGCCAGTACTCTATAGCCAAAAGCTTTATTCTTAAGAAGAACACAGAACACAGAATATCTTCACAAATAAATAGAGTCTTGCGGCGATCAGCGCGTGACACCCTGGAGTTTTGGCAAAGAAAGAATTCTTTAATATAGTTCTTTTTTTGCCCTTACATCCCTACACCCTTAGTTTTGATCATGACAACATGATTACATTCTTCCTAAAAAATCCTCTTGTCACGAGAAGCAGAAGTGTCAAAATTTAGATAAAAGCTTATAGTTTCATAACACTTTATCTGCAATGGTCTTCAATTGGTTCCGTCGTCAACATAACGATCCTTCTGCTACTCCCTCGCAACAGAAACAGGAAGAAACTCCTGCTGCAAAACAACCCCAACCCCAAAGCGCCGAAACGTCAACAGCAGAAACTGCACCCGAAGTAGCCACGGATCTGCTGGCTTACGCGAAAGCAGCGTACAAAAATATTCAGCAAAGGCAACAAACCGAACCAGCAGAAACTCCAGCAACTGAAGTAACAGCCGACGTCGTAGCATCACCAGCACAAACAGAAACGGCACAACCACAACCAGCAGAAGAAATACAGTCCGAAGAATCAGCTGATGTGACTGCGACTGAAACCACCCCAGAAGAACCAGAAGGTACAGAGGAACTCAGCACAGCACCAGCAGTAGCAATTACCGAAGAACCAGATGCTGAAAGTGTGACAACAGAAAGTGTCGCTCCACCAGAACTCACCGAACCACTGACAACAGAAAGTGTCGCTTTACCAGAACCCAGCGAACCACCCACAACACAAGAAGTCACTCAGCCAACAGCACCAGCAACTTTATCATTTTTAGAAAGGGCAGCTGCAGAACGACAAGCAAAGCAGGAAAGATTGATAGCCACCGCCATTGAAGTCACACAACCAAAGGTGGTACAGCCAGCAGCCCAAACAAGTACCGCGCCAGAAGTCATAGAGGAAATGACTGGACTTGATTTTGATGAAGGGTTCTTGTGGTCAACAGAAGTTCTTGCTGCACAAGGTAGACGTCCAGAAGATATTTCTTTTGAAGAAATTACTTGGCTGAAAAAGCTGCGACAAAGCTTAGACAAAACCCGTCGTAACATCGTTAATCAACTCAAGTCAATTGTTGGACAGGGACCACTCAACCAAGCAGCGGTGACGGAGATTGAGGCATTGCTTTTGCAAGCTGATGTTGGTGTTGAAGCAACAGATTACATTATCAGTACTCTACAGAACAAGCTTCGTCAAGAAGTCCTGCCAGCAGAGGAGGCGATCGCCTACCTCAAACAAATCTTGCGAGATATGCTGGATGCACCAGTGAAAAAATCTAACAAGCCAATCTTTGTCCCAGAAAAAGAAACTCTCAATGTTTGGTTAATCACTGGGGTAAATGGCGCTGGTAAAACGACTACCATCGGTAAAATTGCTCACCTAGCACAGAAATCTGGCTACAAGTGCTTGATTGGTGCAGCAGATACCTTCCGCGCCGCAGCCGTAGAACAGGTCAGGATTTGGGGAGAAAGAAGTGGTGTGCAAGTCATTTTCAATCCTGCTAAAAATGCAGACCCTGCAGCAGTTGTGTTTGATGCCATCTCTGCTGCTACAGCACGAGAAACAGAATTACTTCTGGTGGATACCGCAGGACGACTACAAAATAAGAAAAATTTGATGGACGAACTCAGTAAAATCCGCCGCATCATTGATAAAAAAGCCCCCAATGCTAAAATAGAGTCCCTTTTGGTTTTAGATGCAACTCTAGGTCAAAATGGATTACGCCAAGCTGAGGTTTTTTCCCAAGCAGCACAACTGAGTGGTGTTGTTTTGACTAAGCTTGATAGCACTGCCAAAGGAGGCGTCGCCCTTGCTGTTGTGCAGCAGTTAGGCTTACCGATTCGTTTTATTGGTGCTGGAGAAGGAATTGAAGACTTGCGTCCTTTTTCTAGCTACGAGTTTGTCGAAGCACTTTTGAATGGTTAGCCGTTACCGAAAAACTGGGTTTAAAGCCCCGCCCTTCTAGGGCGGCTTTTCTTTAACTTCCTAATTAGTTCTCTAAGCACATCGTTTTGAGTTCGATCCGTTTCTTTGCAGTACTCCACAAGTATCTTGTACTCTTCATCAGAACACCGAATGGTTAATTTTTTCATGCCGTCATAATGCCGTCTATTTGGGGTACAATGTTAGCATGAAAACACTGAAGTTTAAGCTCTACGAACACAAACGGAATAGATACCTCAAGCGCACAATTAACGCTGCTGGGGTGATTTATAACCATTGCATTGCTCTCCATAAGCGGTACTACCGGATATGGGGCAAGCATTTAAATTGTGCAAAACTTCAGTCTCATATTGCCAAGTTGCGGAAGAGAAACCCGCTTTGGCAATCGGTAGGCTCTCAGGCAGTACAAGATATCTGCCAACGCATCGAGAAAGCGTACCAATTATTTTTTAAACACAATAAAAAGGGGGTTCGTCCACCAGGATTTAAGAAGGTTAAGAAGTACAAATCATTCACCCTTAAACAGGCAGGTTATAAGTTTCTGGGTGGTAATCGAGTAAAAATTGGCAGTAGAGTTTATCAATTCTGGAAGTCCAGAGAAATCGAGGGAACGGTCAAGACATTAACTATTAAACGTACCCCGTTGGGTGAATTGTTTATGGTTGTGGTTGTTGATAATTGTGTTGCGTGTAAAGTTAATTCCACGGCTGGTAAGATAGCGGGTTTTGACTTCGGGCTAAAGACATTCCTCACCTGCTCAGATGGTTCTAGGATTGATTCTCCCCAATTCTTCAAGCAATCCCTTAACGCCATTAGAAAAGCTAGTAAGCAGCATTCCAAGAAGTTAAAAGGTGTCTCCTCCGGAGACGCTACGCGAACATCCAACCGGGAACGGGCAAGATTAAACCTGGTGCGCTCTTATGAGGATATTTGTAATCGTAGGCGTGATTGGTTTTGGAAATTAGCCCATGAACTAACTGATAGGTTTGATGTACTTTGCTTTGAAACGTTGAATCTTAAGGGTATGCAACGCCTTTGGGGTCGTAAGATATCAGACTTAGCTTTTGGTGAGTTTCTGCAAATCCTAGAATGGGTTGCCAAGAAGAAGCACAAGCAACTGGTATTTGTGGATCAGTGGTATCCATCCAGTAAAACCTGTTCTAGCTGTGGGCATATCTTAGAAAGTCTTGATTTGTCAGTAAGAGTTTGGCGTTGTCCATCCTGTCAATCAGTCAATGGGAGAGACGATAACGCAGCTAAGAATATTCAAATGGTTGGGGCATCAACCATTGGGTTAGGCGATGTAAGACGGGCTTTGCCTGCTGTTGCTGTTTGACCCCAGAATCCCCACCCTTCAAGGGTGGGGAGTATGTCAAGGACACACACAGCAAGCCTGCCTCTGCAGGCTTTGTTCGTATCGCCACACGATACGCGCCTGTAGGCTTATCCGAACCGTATTGCTTTTGAGTTGTTTTTTTGTCAAAATTTCCTGACTTAGAGTTTAACAATATTCTCTAGTGGTAAATTAAAGATTTGAAGAGTAACAGTTAAACAACGGTTCCCCGACCTGAGGAAACTACCCGTCCCGACGGATAGCAGCCTCTAGGCTTTTATTGTCAGGTTTTATGACCCTCAGACAGTGAAACACAAGCAGACTTTTTTGGAACCTAATGGTTTACTTTTTTCAATCAAATGTTTATATCTAAAGAGGTATGACAAAGTGAAGAATTTCTAAGATAATAGAACCCCTATTAACCTCTGTAACAAAAAGCAGTTTTTGCTAATCGTTTTTTCCTAAAAAGACTTAACTCTAAATTTTAATATTAAGTTAAAGAAGCACATGAAATATGAAAGACTTTTAAAATTTTCACCCTACGTTTTTCTACTCTTGCTAAACCGATAAACTTGTCACAAGATGGTTTAGCTATTCAAAAACGAAAGTATTAAAAGAATCTAATACTTGCTGAAGTAAATCACAATGGTAACTGTGCCTCAACCACCGTCTCAACCTACTGATAGTAATAGTCGTACCCCGACCGAGGTCACACCAGTTGTGGCACTCAAAGAACTCGTGGCACGGTTACACCGAGAACAAAATAAAATTCAAGATTTACTCAGTTCTTTGGGATTTGCTCTGCGAAGCTTCAATAATTTGAATCAGTTTTTGGAACTGATTCCGCTGATGGCAACAAGAGTCACTGATGCAGATGGTAGCGCCCTATTTGTGTACAAACCGAATGGTCAAGTGAGATTAGAACAGTTACATTGGCAAGATAGTCACCAGCGTAAAAATATCCGCAAAGCCCTAGAAACAGCAACGAGTCAAATCGTATGTGTACCCAACAATACCCAGCCTCTAGCAATAATGTCGGGTATTTTGGATGATTACATGCACCGCAGCTTAGGACCAGGTATACAAATTTTTGGTACAGCTATTCTCGTTAAGCATACAGAACGGGGATGGCTCTATGTCTTAAGCCGCGATCCAGAATATACTTGGACAGAAACGAGACAAAAGTTAGTTCGCCTAGTGGCAGATCAAACCGCAGTCGCAATAGAAAATGATGAACTTGCTGTAGAACTCAGGAAAAAAGAACGCCTAGATCAAGAACTAGAAATTGGGGCAGAAATTCAAAGGCGGCTTCTGCCACGTCAGTGCCCTACAATTCCAGGTGTTACGATTGCGGCACGGTGTAAACCTGCTAATCGTGTTGGCGGAGACTACTACGACTTTATCCCCACAAACCACAACCAAATTCAGCTAAATAACAAAGAGAGTTTAGATGCAGATGGTCGTTGGGGTTTGGTGATTGGTGACGTGATGGGCAAAGGAGTCCCAGCAGGACTGATTATGACCATGATGCGGGGAATGCTGCGAGGAGAAGTGCTGCACGGTCATTCTCCTCAACGAATTCTGCAAAACTTAAATCAAGTGATGTACGCGGATTTGGAAAATTCTCACCGCTTTATCACTTTGTTTTACTCAGAGTATGACCCCCAAACCCGGATGTTGTCTTACAGCAATGCAGCCCATAATCCTCCCATATGGTGGCATGCAGCAACGAAAACAGTCACGCGTCTAGATACTTTTGGAATGCTGATTGGTTTAGATGCCAATAGCCAGTACGAAGATGCTCAAGTAAAATTAGAGCTTGGAGATATTATTCTTTACTACACAGATGGCTTGACCGATGCAGCTGCAGCAAGTGGCGATCGCTATGATGAAGAAAACCTCATCACGATTTTTAACTACGCTTGCAGAATTTGTAATGGTCCGCAGGAAATTCTAGATTACCTGTTTGACCAAGTGCAAGAATTTATCGGTGCCGATAAGCAAAACACCGATGATATGACATTAGTTGTGCTGCAAGTTAATAGTTAGTCGTTAGTTGTTAGCAAGCTGACAAGTAACAACTGTAGTTAAAAGCCTTATCTAGTGTTTAACTACTTGACAAATAATCTAAAAACTGCTCCGGCACTAACCTCAACTCTCCTGACTGGAAACGGTTTATATCTACCCACAAAGCAGTTTTCTGTCGCTCACCTTCAGAAAAAACTAACTTTTCAATTTCATAAAATTTGGCATCAACAAAGTCGCTTTCAAAAAGTTGAATAATTTCGTGACCTGGTTGACCATTGAAAGTAAAGATGTTTTCCAAACAACCCAAGTAACGAATATTTGTTAATTCTGCTTGGATCTCTTCTTGGAATTCTCGTTTGAGGGCTTCTAAACTTGTTTCACCAAAGTCAACTCCACCACCCATTGCGCGGTAAAAAGTTTGTTGTTTGACTGGATCGTAGCCCTCAGAAACGAAGATACGTATGCCTATGTCCTGCGGACACGCTCCGCTAACGCCACGCTTCGCGTGTTGAGTATCGCGAATCAGTCCTAAAGCGATGACACGAATTTCCCCTGGCTTATGCATTTTTGTTGCTAGTTATCGTAAATAAATGAAGGACGGCTTTCGCTCTCCTCTATGGGCCAATCTTCATTTTCACCGCCGATGTACAATTGCTCAATGGTGACATATTCCTCACCTAGCTGCTTAAGGGCGTTAATGAGAATATCGAGGGCGATCGCATCAGAAGTTCCCAAGTCAAACCAGCAACGCGCCCATGTCCCCTCATACTCAAACTCACCCATATTGTGCATCAGCGCCAGCAAACTTTTATCATATCCTTGGGAGTCGTAATTCATGTAGCTCAGATCTAATCCAGTTTCCTGTACCTGGAGATTTTCGGCATTAAATGCACCCAATTTACCCAAATAAAACCAGGAATTGAAAGCCTCTTCTACATACTGTTTTTCTTGTGCAGAAGGAATTGTGCTGAACTCCAACCAAATCCATAAATCAAAAGGATTAATTTCGCGAAACTGTACCTGCATTTTCTTTAGAAACTAAATCTAGATTACTTTTTATCAAATCTCATTGTAAAAGAGTAAGGTGCAAAGGGTGTGCCTTTCCTAATCGAGAAGTGGGGAAGCTTCGGGAGC
>NZ_QMEB01000418.1 GCF_012912135.1 Brasilonema bromeliae SPC951
TATTTTAACTCCTATTCATTTTACCAGTTTTACGCTTTTGAACGCGGATTGGTATTAGAGCAAGTCTTGCTGGACGGAAACCATCGGTCAACCACAAGCAATCTTGAACCATACAACTCACACTTGTAGGTCAACTGGCGACGAAACTCAAAAAAGCTCATATCAGCAATTGCCTTAGCCAATTTGTGATTAGCCATCAGTTAGAGTCGAGAGGGGATATTATTCCCCGTCCCTCTCTGTTAGATCCGTGCGTGCCACTTTCGTTGCACACGGCTCCCGATATTCTTAAGGGATAACCCTTTTACTCATGTGGATATAATCGTGACAGGATTCATGTATTGCTGTTAGATTCTTACTCTTCCAGTTGTCATGGTTTCCGTCTATGTGGTGTAGGTTTACTCGTTCTTCACTTATAAATTTTAAGCCACAATGACCACATGTATGATTCTGGCGTTTTAGTGCCTTAGAGGTTTCTCCGTTATATAATTTACTGTTGCGTTCGCTCCAGTAGGGCATGTCTCCATCGAAAGGTGATTTTTTTCCTTCAACATTGACATGTTTGTTTTCGGAGTAAGGAACTTCAGGAAACGCTCTTTTTATCAACTTTGTAGTTGATTCTTTGTCGTTTCTTTTTTCCTTATTAAACACCTTCCACGTTCTTTTGTTGGTGTGCCAAAGCGAGAGCCTTGACCCATCCATTTTACAGAAGCGGTGGTAGTTCCTCCATCCTCTAATTATTGGCGCTAGCTTTTCAGCTTTTACATTAGAACCATAATTCGAGTTGTTGACAATAGCTTTTACCTTCTGACGGAATTTTTTGAAGTTTTCCACCGAGGGCGTACTTCTAAATCTCCCGTTACTTTGCACTTTGAAGTGCCAGCCAAGGAAGTCAAAACCATCTGTCGCAGCGGTTACTCTTGTCTTCTTTTCGCTAAGCTTCATTCCTTTGTTGGCTAGGAATTTGTCGATTTTGTCAAGTATCTCTGTTGCATCGTCTTCTGGTCGGAGTAAGATAACCATATCGTCCGCGTAGCGGATTGATGGTTCTACGATATTTTTTTCCGGGGTATTTTCAGAAATTTTGAACCCGTTTTTATGATATCGGTGGATACTTTCGATTCCGTTGAGAGCGATGTTGGCTAATAGCGGACTTACCACGCCACCTTGCGGTGTACCTTGCTCGGGAAACTCTGGGTTTGTTCCGCTTTTGAGGCAGCGGAATATGCCAGATTTAATGCCTTTAGGGGCAATAAGGTTTTCCATGATTGTGGTGTGACTTATCCTGTCAAAGCATTTTTCAATATCGAGTTCAATCACTCGTTTATTGATTCCATTACAGCATGAGCGTAGATTTATAAACAGGATTTTCTGGGCATCATGTGCCGAACGTCCTGGTCTGAACCCGTAGCTTCTTTCGTGGAATGTTGCAACGCGCAAGCTGGTTCTAGTGCGAACTTTACGAGGCATTGCCAAGCTCGGTCTGCCATAGTTGGAATTTTTAGCATTCTGGTACTGCCGTCCTTTTTGGGGATGGCTAGTGCGGTACGTTGCTTATAAACTGTACCCCATAAGGGTTACAGGGGATT
>NZ_QMEB01000419.1 GCF_012912135.1 Brasilonema bromeliae SPC951
GTCAGGACCACCATGCTTGATCATGTTTGTCCATTCCTCGGCGATATAGGGGTGAACTTTAACGGGGATATCGCCTGCTGCTTGTATTGGTTGTTCTTTGGGTGTGGGTGCGGGTGCGGCGGTAGGCTGTTCGTTACCGAAGATTTGTTCTAGGTTAAGCTTTTGGGCGTTTTGGGCAATAAACTTCATTTGGTTGATATCGTAGTCAGAGATATTCATTTTACTGACTTCTTTGGTAATGCCAGCTTCGGTTTTAGTCAGATCAAACCGGACAAGTTCCTGAGTACCTCTTTCCTCGGTGGTTTTAAATAGTTGCAGGCTGGCTTTTTTTCCTTGAGGATCACGGGTGCGTTTAATGGTAAATTCTCCTACGGCGAGTTCATCCTTCCCTGCTGTCAGGAGTATGTTGTTGAGAGTATCCAGCATCTCGTTTTGTTTGAATACCTCAAGAGTTTTGATAGTACCAGCAGGCGCAAGAGAACCAAGTGTATTTGCCACATCCCGGATATCTGAAGAATTCAAGTCAGGTAGTTTACCCTTATCCTGGAGGTGTTCGTTTACCATCAAAAATTCCTGACGTTCTACCCCTAACATTTCTTTAGGCTGTTTGGTGATTTTGGGTTCTTTGTTTGCCTTACCGGGTTTGAACTCCATCAAGGAGTTGTTCCAACCCTGAAGTTCGTCACTGCGGCGGTGGATGCTGATGGTATCCCCTTCTTGCCGAATTACAAAAGCATCACTTCTGTAAATACGAGAACCATCTTGCTCGATGGTTTTATATTTTTTCAACATTTCGGTTGCAGCTTGGGCAATATCTTTGTTTTCGCCGTTGTAACGTTCTTTTTCTGCTCGTTTGTTTTTTATCTCGTATACTGGTACTTCTACTTGACGTGCCCACTGTTGCGCTTGCGGTTCTACCCCCTCGGAGTTGGCTGCTTGTTGGTAAGTATATTGACCAGTATATTGTTCCTCTTCCTCCAAATTTTCTCTTTTCGGAGTTCTGCTTGGGCTTTCTTCTTCAACAGGTTTCTTATTATTAGTAATTTTTTCTTCGGAAGTATAATTTTCCTGATTTTCTACCTCTTCCTGAAGGTTGTTGATGACAGATTCTTCAAACTTCTCTTCGGCTTTGTCTGATATGATTAATACTATGGAGTTAGTATTTTCAATATTTGAAGGTTGGTTATCTATCTGATTACTTGGTTTTGATAGAAATGTTGCACCAGTATTATCTATTAATTCTGTTTCCTCATTATTCTGAATGACCACAATAATTTTCTCATCTTCATCTGGTGCATCATCAAAATCTGGAGGATTGCTAATATCTATATCTTCTAGAAACACAACTGTCTCTTCTGACGGCGGTGCATCTTCTATTGGAGTATATTCTAATGATTGAATATCTTTGGCATCAGTAGTCATTAAATATGTTGCATCTTCTTCCATTTTGTTATTATTTAACACTTGCGATGACATTTTATCATTTGCTACTATGGATAGATGTTTTAGTTGGTTTATTAGAATTTTAAAAAGCTGATTATTTACGTTCCGTTCATAC
>NZ_QMEB01000060.1:0-4431 GCF_012912135.1 Brasilonema bromeliae SPC951
GCTAGGGACGGGCAGTCCCGAAGTAACGCTACAGGAGTTGGAACCTCTACGCTACGAAGCATATGCAAACGATTTAAAGCAGCCGTAGCTTCAATAGCAAAGGGAGAAGTAGTTCATAGCGACCGTTGTCTGGTTTCCAATTTGCAAATTCTTCAAAGCTTACTAGTTTAGGTAAAGCTTGAGTCATATATACCTCAGATAACTCTTCTTCAGAACCCCGACTTCTCTAAGAAGTTGGGGTTCTTATTTCGACGATTCACTTAACAGAAAACACCTCATCAAATTTGCGCGTAACTGGTTCAATCAACAAGCTCAAAATCGACTTCTGCCGCATCACGATTTCCCCACTAGCCTCCATCCCAGGAGTTAATGTCTTATCTTGACCCCGCCTCCTAATTGTGATTTTATGCAGTTTAATCCTGGTTGGATAAACCTCCTTGCCCGAATTCTTATCCTTCACAACTGCGTAGGGACTAACGTAAACTACAGTCCCTTCAATCACACCATATTCTTGATAAGGAAAAGCTTCTATCTTCACCTTTGCATTCATCTGTTCATCAACAAATCCCCGATATTGATTTGGCAAATCAACTTCTAGCAAAGGTTCTTTACCTTCTGGTAAAATTGACAATAACTCTTCACCAGGTTGGACTGTCCCCTGACTTGGGTTGACTTTGACGTTATAAACTCTGCCAGTAATTGGAGCTGTAATAGTTTGATTCTGCCACTGATTTTTAGCTTGAGCTAGTTGCCTTTCTATAGTCTGCAATTCTTCGCGGCGCTTGCTCAAATCAGAAAGGGATCCAGTTTTATAATTTTGCTGCAGTTGCTTGATCTTTTGCTCTTGGGCTTCAAAACTTTTTTTTGAGTTATTTAGTTCAACTTTAGCGTCTTCACACTTTACTCGGGTGATAGGACCGAAGAAAGGACACTCCTTATCTGCTTTGCGTTGGGCTGAGTTAAGGTTATTTCGCAGACGGGAATATTCAATTTCCGCCTCCTTAATGCGTGCTTTCTGGCTTTCTTCGGCTGCTTTGGTAGCACGTAGTATATCTTGCTTCATCAATTGGGCTTGATTGTTTAGCCTCTGAATCTCAGTTTGAGACGATTCTGAGTCAAGTGCTACTAAAATGTCACCTTTTTGTACAGGCTGACCTTCTTTTACCTTAGTTTCGTTGATATATTTAATTTTGCCACTACTAGGCGATCGCACTGGCTGCACATCTTGCTCACCGGGAATCAACTTACCGGGAGCCACAGCCACTTCATCAACTTTACTCAAACCAGCCCAAGCGATCGCCCCAAATACTGCCAAACTTAAAGTTACCCCTACCAATCTTGTATAAAGCGGCGGTAGCTCTTGCACCGCTTTACCTAATTCATAATCTAGGTAAGCGTCTGGATTAGCAAATTGCTCTTTAGTTTGCCGTGCTTGAGCAGGAGATGAAGCAAAGGGCAGCTTCATTGTTTTTGCAGGTTATCGTACAGTTCTCGCAGATTTATCTATAGTATCACTTTCTTGTGTGTTATATTCCTCAGTAAAGTAGTAGTGGCTCAGACTAAGATTTTTAGGAAGAACTGCATTCCCCACCAGTCCCAAGACATTCTGACCAGATTTTTCCAACAGATCACGAGCAATAGTAGCATTCACAGAATCAACTACCCCTGGTCGAACGACTAGCAAAACACCGTCAGCCATTTGACCCAAAGTAGCAGCATCAGCGGCTACCGTTAATGAGGGAGCATCAATGATCACGAAGTCGTAGTTGGTAGCAAAACTTTCCATCAATCTAGCCATTGGTTTCGAGTCTATGAGGGATGCTGGACTGGGAGGCACAACTCCACAAGTGAGGACATACAAATTATCCATGACTTGTGCGATACGCTTTGCGTCAAGCCTCTGGCTTATCGCGCCTTGCGCGGCTCCCTGGTGGAGCATCGCTGCCCTGATTTCAGCATGATCGACAATCACATTACTCAGACCTGGGCAGCCTGTTGCGCGAAGAACAGGGGCGATGCAAAACGGGCGATAGCTTCGCGCTCTGCGCTCCTTTGCAGATCGCCTTCTTACGAAGCTTTTGCTTCCAAAGACTTCAGCAATTCAGTATTAACACCAGACTCACGAGTTAAAGAAATTTTGCCAGTGCGAGCTATTTCTCTCAAGCCAAATTTTTGCAGCACTTGTACAATTGCTACCATCTTACCTGGATCTCCCACAACTTCGAGGGTAACAGAATCTTCTGCCACGTCTACGACTCTCGCCCGGAAAATTTGAGATAGTTCGACAATTTCAGAACGGGTGCTGCTTGTTGCATTCACCTTGAGTAACATCAATTCTCGTTCCACGCAAGGAATTTCTGTAACGTCTTGCACTTTCAAAACGTTAATGAGTTTGTATAGTTGCTTGGTGAGTTGTTCAATCACGCGGTCATCACCAGGGACTACCATTGTAATCCGAGAAATACCTGATTGCTCAGCAGGACCAACGGCAAGGCTTTCTATGTTGAAGCCGCGACGGGCAAATAAGCTAGAAATACGGGAAAGAACTCCCGCTTCATCTTCGACAAGTACTGATAAGGTGTGTTTCATCGTCGCCAACATTAGGCTAGAGGAAGTAAGTTATGAATAACAGAGAAATTAAGTCGCTCAACCCAATTAAACGTGAAATGTCATTACGAGCGCAACGCAGTGCAGCGAAGTAATCGCAAAGACTTTATTCTACGTTTTTCAATGTTGACCTACTTAGTATGTAGCCGCGCTACACACACTATTGCACAAGATTGCAATTGTAATCCCTTATTGTACCTGAGATTGGAATCGAAATAAATCGTCTTGTGTATTACAGTTAAAAAGCATTTCTGGATCTGGTAAAGGCAAAGCTTGCACGGGATGTTGCTTCAACCACTCCTGAAAGGATCGCCCCCCTCGATTAATATACTCCACCAGACTTGGTAAACAGCGACGGCGATAAAAACCGCACAGTGGTTCCCATCCTTTAGCTTGGGGAACTAAAGCAGCTATAGCCTCACCTTCCACACTATCCAATGCATTCGTCCATTCTTGCAACACCTCAACGCGCAATTTGGGTAAATCGCAAGCCAGCAGCAACACCCAATCTGTTTGTACATACGCCAGTGCTTGAGCAAATCCAATAATTGGTCCGTGCGGTAGTTGTTCACTACCAGTTTCACCAGACAAAGGCACTTCTTTGATAAACTCAATTGTAGATAGTAACAAGTGTTGATAGCGTTCTTGCCAGGGTGTGACTACGCAAACTGTATCAGCACAACTTTCTGCAATTCGACAAACCAATTGCAACAGGGGTACACCTTGAATGGGAATCAATGCTTTATCCCGTCCCATGCGAGAACTCTTTCCACCTGCTAAAACTATGGCGGTTAAGTGATTAGTCATTATTCATAACTCTATGCGAGCTCACCTTGAAGTCTATACTAACGTTTGACGATAGTAACGCATAGCGATAGTATTGTGATTGTTAGTTTTAAATCTGAAGAGACAAAGTTTATCTTTGAGGGCTTTACATCTTCTCAATATCCGTCCAATATCCAAAAAACTGCTTTACGAAAACTGCTTATCCTTGACGCAGCAACGTCAATTAACGATTTGCGCCTTCCACCTGGTAATCGTTTAGAAAAGCTAGTTGGCGATAGAATTGGACAGTACAGTATTCGTATTAACGATCAATGGCGAATCTGCTTTGTTTGGACGGATGAGAACAATGCTTTGGAAGTTGAAATGGTAGATTACCATTAACGCATGGAAATAATTATGAACAACAACCGTCTGCCAAATATCCATCCTGGCGAAATCTTGCAGCTAGAATTTTTAGAGCCACTCAATATCACCCCTTATCGCTTGAGCAAAGATATCGGTGTAGCTCAGACACGAATTAGTGAAATTTTATCTGGAAAACGCAGTATTACAGCAGATACAGCTTTGCGTTTATCTCGCTATTTTGGTAACAACGCTCAGTTTTGGTTGAATTTACAAACACAATACGATTTGCGTCAAGCTCTTGAAGAGAATGAAGAAGTTTACAATCAAATACCTAAACTTCCGTTGAATGACGTAGCCTGATTTTGTCTAGCAAAATTTTAACTTTTGTCCCCATCTCATAACTCAACAGTATACTAATCCCGACTTCCCCGCAGCTTGAAGCCAACGCGCATCAGGTTTGCAAGCCCCATTTTTTTCTTCACGGCGACGGGTGTAGACGTTAAATTGAACCGTGACAGATGAGAGCAACATGGTGCGTTACTGCAACTTGGTATGAGGCAGCAAGCAGCGCACAGTTATGCATTCCCCGGCAGAGCCAGGGAACGAGAAAAGAGCCAGGGAACGAGAAAAAACTGTTTTCAATTTTGAATTTGGAATTTTGATAGCGCAGCGTGCCCGTAGGGCATATTTTGA
>NZ_QMEB01000060.1:4441-25985 GCF_012912135.1 Brasilonema bromeliae SPC951
TTTGAATTGTTAACCCCTCACCTGACTCTGCTGCACTTGTTGCAACAACTTCTCCAAACTCTGGGCTGGTGCAAGACACTTCAAACCTTGGCAAACTAATCCAAGACTTCCCTCAGGTAATTTCGACACCGCAACAAACGCAGTGCTCGGTAAATACATGGAGTTAATAGACTGTATCTGCTCTGCACTGGTGCGGACTAAGGTACAGTTACGATACCAATCTAAGGCTGTAAACAAACTGGGACAAGCTTGGGGAGCGCGGCTCATGACACTTCTAAATGCTTTTAAGCCTTGCTCGGCTAAATCCAAGTAATGAAGATTGTCGGTTACAAGAGCCAAACGAACAAGGTTGGCGATCGCAACTCCATTCGCCGAAGGTGTGGCATTATCCATATAACTGCGCTCTCGCACAATTAAGTCTTGACTTGCGTCACTTGATGTGTTGTAGTATCCGCCGAGTTCTACACTCCAAAGATATTCGTGGAATTCTTCTTGGATTGCGATCGCTCTTTCCAACCAGTTTTTTTCCTCAGGAGAACAAGCCTGTAAATCCAGTAGCGCTTTGATAAAAAAGGCGTAATCTTCAGACTGGGCTAGGACAGTTGGTTCACTCTCATAATTCAATCGGTAAAAACGCCCATCGACAAACTGATGATCCAAAATAAAATTCGCCGCTGTTGCTGCTAGTTCCAAGTACTCTGGTTGTTGGAAGACTGCATACGCCCTTGCTAAACCGGAAATCATCAAGCTATTCCAGGCGACAATCATCTTTGTATCTGTCACCGCCGGAATGCGTCCTTTCCAGTTTCCTGTTTTCGCTTCCTGGTTGTTGCGGGCGGGAGGGAAAGTTTCCAATGACTCAGGTGCTGCACCATAGCGAATTGCAAACAGCTTTGCGAGTGTGTTTTCGACTGTTTCACTCAGTTTTGCAGCATTACGCCTTTGCAACACATTCTTATTTTCAAAGTTACCCTCAGGCGTAATTGTAAACTCCTGTTGTAATTCTGTTAGTTCTTCCGGAGTCAGCAGTTGTTCTAATTCGCTGTAACTCCAGACATAAAACGCGCCTTCCTCCGGTTCTACTTCTGTGGGATCGCTAAAGCTATCTGCATCTTGCGCTGCATAGAAGTATCCGGTTGGCGCTATCATTTCTCGCTTCAACCATTGGACAGTTTTGGCGATAGCCCTTTCAAAAGCCACCTCTTGTACGCCCAAGCTCCACAAGTTCGCCAAATACTCTACAATTTGTCCGTTGTCGTAGAGCATCTTTTCAAAGTGCGGTACAGTCCAGGTGGGGTCAACTGTGTAGCGATGAAACCCACCACCTACATGATCATAAATGCCGCCCAGTGCGAGGTCTAGTCCCCGCTGCGTACAAACTTGCTTGCTATCATATCGCGATCGCTCACTCGCTGAACCTGGGAACAAGAATCTGCTCCCCCTCAATGCGAGTTCCGCGTAGGGAATCATCGGGAAGCTGTTACCGTATTGAGTTGGTGTAATGATACCTGTTGAAGTTTCCCAGCCATTGTGCAACAGTTGTTTATCTTGAGATTCTGTTATTCCTTCCTGTTGCAACACAGCTCCGGTGAGGAGTGACTCAAGAATAGCTGTTTTACGTTCACTTAAATCTTGTTTTTCTGTATCGTAGTAATGATGAATTGCTTGCAGGACTTGCAAAAATCCAGGACGACCGTAGCGTGGTTCAACCGGGAAGTAAGTACCAGCGTAGAATGGTATTAAATCATCTGGGGTGAGAAAAACGTTCAAAGGCCAACCCCCTTGACCGCTCATCATCTGCAAAGCTTGCATATAAATGCTATCAAGGTCTGGTCTTTCTTCTCTATCTACTTTTATCGGAAGAAAGTTGGCGTTCATGTACTCAGCAATAGCCAGGTTAGAAAAAGCTTCACCTTCCATAACAGTACACCAGTGGCAACTGGAGTAGCCAATAGAAAGAAAAATCGGTTTATTCTGCGTCTTTGCCGTTGCGAGTGCTTCGTCACACCAAGACCACCAATCAATAGGGTTTTCGGCGTGTTTGCGGAGGTAGAGGCTTTTAGCTTGAGCCAGACGATTAGTCATGATAGGATACTTGATGACAGCCTTCCTTGCTCAGTCTAGCTTGTAACAGAGATATTTACTTCGCAGCCTTTAAGCACTCCATAGGGTAAGAAGCTAACAATGTAAGAAGCTAACAATTTTCTCATCCTAGACGAAATAATAATATTATTCATCTTATTCAAAATTGTTGGACAGCGTTCTGGCAATTGGTGCTGACAGCGTATTAAAAGCTGGTGTCGCTTCTGTTTTGATAGTTGTTGGGCTAAGACCTGCTAACAGGTGGAGTAAAAAAGTAATGATGGCGGCTTGCACAAATTTTTCTAGCATGGCGACTTCCTCAGGCTTTAGGCGGGTGACATCTTAATTAGAATGTGTTACAAGATTGCTCCCTATATTTTCATCTACCGCACGAAGTAGTTATTTTCCGGAAAAGACTAGTAATAATGCTGACAAAATTCTAAAAAAGTCACAAAATGAAGCTTTCTTCATAAACTTGGTTGATTGTAAAAATTGGGTTTATGGTTCTTTGAAAACAATCAGCCGTTGCAATCGATAAAATGTATGTAAATTAGTGACAAGCAGTCTGCATGATTCCTATCGTTATTGAACAATCAGGTCGTGGCGAACGCGCCTTTGATATTTACTCACGACTGTTACGTGAGCGCATCCTTTTTTTGGGACAGCCGATTGATAGCAACGTCGCTAACTTGATTGTTGCCCAGCTGCTGTTCTTGGATGCAGAAGATCCAGACAAAGACATTTATATGTACATAAATTCTCCTGGAGGTTCGGTAACAGCGGGTATGGGGATATTCGATACTATGAAGCACATCCGCCCGAATGTCTGTACAATTTGTACCGGATTGGCGGCGAGTATGGGCGCTTTCCTCCTCAGCGCTGGGACTAAGGGTAAGCGGATGAGTTTACCTCATTCTCGGATTATGATTCACCAACCTTTGGGTGGCGCTCAGGGACAAGCGACTGATATCGAAATTCAGGCGCGCGAAATCCTGTACCATAAGCGGAAGCTAAACGAATATTTAGCTGAACACACAGGTCAGCCATATGACAAAATTGCTGAGGATACAGAAAGGGACTTCTTTATGTCGCCTGAGGAATCAAAGGAGTATGGATTAATCGACCAAGTTATTGACCGTCACGCTGCTGGTATCCGTCCAATGGCTGTGGTGTAGTCAGTTATCAGTTATCAGTTATCAGTAAATAACTGATAACTGTTGAGTGTTGAGTGTTGAGTGTTCAAAATCCTGCTAATGGATCTGGGGGCGTGGGTTGAGATTCTAGGTATCTGAGGAAATCGTGCAATTCTTCGTCAGTGAGTAAATGACGCGATCGCTTGCCATAAGCTTTAATCAGATAATCTCGCCCCTGTTCTGTTGTCCAACCTAGGCGCTGCATTTCAACCCCAATTTTAGCGATATCGTCGGACTGATCCACAGGTTCGCTCTTCTTCTTTTTTTTCCCCGTGGTTGTCTGGGTTGGCACATCTTCTACTGAACTGCTGTAACTCCGTGACGGAAAGGGTGTCACATTACTTGGAGAAATCTCCGATATCTCATTTTCTGCTTGGTTACCAAACATCATCTCCAAATTTTGGAATGGGCTTTTTTCCAATGACTGAGTTTCCTGGTTGTCAGTTGTAGAAAAGCGTTCAATTATCTCCTCGTTTTTAATATCGTTTTTACTGACAACAGATGAGATGACTGGGGATGTTGGAGTTGCTTCTGTTTGAGGAAAAGTTTTGAGAGCAGCGGGATACGCAGACTCATTTAATCTGGTTGTTGTTGTTGTGATTGGCTGAACCTGCTTAACCGGTTCTGGGGAAACGACAACCGAGTCTGGCGAATTGCTCATTCCCAAAACGACAAGCGCTCTATTTCTGGCTTGGTCTTCTGCTTCCTCCACTGTTTCTGCTGCAGCCATTCCAGTGGCGCGTGTTACGCCATCAATCTGTACGCTTGCCCGGACAATATACTTACCGTGATAAATTTGTACTAATTCAGAAATAAGACTGCCTTGGGGATACTTGCTCTGAAATTGAGCCAACATAATACTGCTACCAATCTAAAATCTGTAAAACAAAGGGTTTGCGCTGACCTGTGAGTCCAAGCTTTGACTCTCGTTCCGTTATGGACTATACTCCAAATTGATTTTGCCAAGTTTAACGCTTGAACAGTTACCAGTTAGCAGTTTCATCCGCCTGCTTACTGATAACTGATGACCGACGACTGATTTCATCCGTGTCCTGATTGTAGCATGAGGTTTTGGAGTAAATTTTTGGCGATTGCTTGTTGAGCAAGAGTGGTTGCATGGTCGTTGCTATACTAATTACCTAATTAGTGATGTGGAACTATTTTCTGTAAGTGCGCTATATATCTACAATAATGAGGTAATGGTTCATCCTCACCTATTATGGACTGCTGACCTAATTGTTTGGGATCCTACATATGGGTCAATTAGATTTATCGGCAGTTTCTCCTAGTTAAAAATCAGAGTTACATGGCGTAAAAGTACCTTCACACAAGACAATCAAACACCTGCGGTTTCCCTAAAGAGAGCTTTTGGGCAGCGTGGAAAATTCTGCAACGTACGTCACTCAAAAACCCGTTACGTTTTAGCGAGGGGGCAAAATCTCAAACGGGCGTACTTTGGAAGATAGTCTTGCACAAGGATCTTGAACACATCAATACTCTGGATGTTCGTGCAGTGCCCTCTATGATTGGGCAATTCGTTTGCCAAAGGGTGTTTTTAGTCGTGAGGGTACACGAGCAAAGAACCAGATTAAAAAAAAATGATGTTTTGACCAAAGGCCGGTTCACTGCATGGAATTTTCAATCGCTACACTTCTCGCCAATTTCACTGATGATAAATTGGTGGCTCGTAAACTCTTGGAAAAGAAACTTGGTTGCGAAGATGAAGTTAGTTTACAAAAACTTCATATTGCTTTAGAGATACTCGAAAAAATCGGGGTTTTAGTCAAAGAACGTGGCAAATATCGTCGAGTCACAGAAGAAGGGCTGATTGAAGCAAAACTCCGTTGTTCCAGTAAAGGCTTTTGCTTTGCAATTCAAGATGTGGAAGGATCCGAAGATATTTACATCCGCGAAAGTCATCTCAGTAACGCGTGGAATGGCGATCGCGTTTTGGTTAGGGTTCTAAAAGAAGGTAGTCGTCGCCGCTCCCCAGAAGGAGAGGTTAAGTTAATCTTAGAACGCTCCAATCACACTTTACTAGCGCGGATTAAGCAGGTAGAAAGTGGATTTCGTGCTGTACCTTTGGATGATAGGTTACTGTTTGAACTCAAACTGCAACAAAACAGCCCTAGCTTGGAACAAGCAATTGACCACCTGGCTCATGTTGAAGTTCTACGTTACCCATTAGCACAATATCCTCCACTTGGTCGGGTTGTGCAAATTCTTGGCAGCGATGCTGAAGCGGCGGCGGACATTGATTTAGTGACCTGTAAGCATGATCTTTCTCGTACTTTTCCAGAATCCGTACAGGAAGCAGCCTCAAAATTACCCAAAAAGCTGCTAAAAGCAGATTTAAAAAATCGGCTGGATTTGCGACCTCTGTTGACTTTGAGCATTATTGGCAACAGCAATGACTCAACGATGATCGAAAATGCCTTCACCTTGGACAAAACAAGCGAAGAACATTGGCAGCTGGGCTTTCATATTGCAGATCTTTCTCATTTTATTCAACCAGACGAAGCCCTGGATCGAGAAGCACTCAAGCGAGGTCGGTCAGTTTATCTGGGAGAATTGGTACTGTCAATGTTGCCAGAAGGTGTTGCCGAACGCTGTGCTTTATTACCCAAAAGCGATCGCTTAGCCATCTCTTTCTTAATCACGATTGATTCAAAATCAGGACAAGTTGGAGAATGGGAAGTTCAACCCAGCGTTGTCAAAGTAGACGCCTCAGTCAGTGAAGAACAAGTAGAGGCAATTCTCACAAATAAATCGACCAAAATTTCATCGTCCCTGGTAGAGATGGTGCAACAACTCGATAGTTTGGCGCACTTGTTAAAACAGGTACGCTCTTCTCGTGGGTGCTTGCAGTTAAATTTGCCACCAAACCAAAACCCATACTATGATGAAGGCGCTATGGGGTGTGTGATGGTGAATGATTTACCTGTGCACTCGTTGTTAACTGAGTTTGTGCTACTGGTTAACCAACTCATAGCAACCCACTTTAATGCTCTGGGTATCCCGGCTATTTGGCGAGTTCAAGGCGCACCTGATGCCGAAGATGTGCAAGAAATGCTGAAATTAGCAATTAACTTAGGCGTCGAATTGTCACTAGATCCAGAAACAGATGTCCAACCCCTCGACTATCAACAGTTGACCAGAGTTTTCGCAGAATCAGCATCCGAGCAAGTTCTGACCTATTTGTTGCAAGACACACTCAAGCCAGCTACGTATAGTACAACCAAAGGACCTCACTTTGGGTTGTCATTACCAGAGTACGTTCATTTCACTGCTCCCTTGCGACGTTACCCAGATTTACTGATGCAAAGGGTATTTTATACGTTACTTGAACACGGACGCGATCGCCGCACCACCCGTGTCAAAGAGCGTGTTAACCTGCGCCACTCAAACAGCCACGGTGAAATCAACTGGAACGTCCTACCGCCAGAATTGCAACAAGAACTCCAAAGCGATTTGACAAGGGTGATTATTCAGCTCAACGATAGAGAAAAAGAAGTTCAAGAAGCAGAAGCTGATTTAGCAGGATTGCAAAGAGCTTCACTGATGAAACAGCGGATTGGTGAGGTTTTCACTGGTGTGATCACAGGTGTCCAGTCGTATGGGTTCTTTGTAGAAATTGAAGTTTCACCAACTGTGTCAAACTCAGTTAGCAATCCTCGCGTACCTCTACGGGTAGAAGGACTTGTCCACGTCAGTTCTCTCAAAGACGATTGGTATGAGTATCGCGCCAGACAGCAGGCGTTGTTTGGTCGTAAAAATCGTGCATCCTATAGACTGGGCGATCGCGTAGCCGTACAGGTTAAGAGTGTTGATTATTATCGCCAGCAAATCGATTTAGTCACTGTTGGCAGCGATGGATTACCAGTTTTTAGTAAGGATGTCAACCTCTCGAATGGAGAAGATACAAATCCTTACTTATCACATGAGGATATTGATCCTGATGACTTAGACGCGTATCCTGACGAGGAATAAAGGGACGAGTACCGCTTTGCGGAATTCAAAATATGCCCGGAGCCGCTACGGGCACGCACTTTACAAAATTCAAAAACCTTTGTGTTCTAGGTTTTTGATATTTTGTTAAATAGTGTGTTGATTTCCGCACTCGACATATGAGTTAGTCGTTAGTGGGTGACTACAAAAGTTAACTAATAATCAACAATTAACAACTAACTCAATAACTAACAATTCATAAATGACAACATCCCTAATCCCCAATCTCCGGTAAGTCCCGCTAGAAAAATACGTGTCAACTCATACAAAACCACTCATCTTAGGCGTATCAGGTGCATCTGGTCTGATTTACGCGGTTCGCGCGCTCAAATTTCTGCTAGAAGCCGACTATCGAATTGAATTAGTTGCTTCCAAGTCAACTTACATGGTTTGGCAATCTGAGCAGAATATTCGTATGCCAGTAGAACCAGCTCAACAAGAGCAATTTTGGCGACAGCAAGCTGGAGTAGAAGGGATCGGCAAACTATGTTGTCATTCTTGGAGTAATGTTGGGGCAAACATTGCCAGTGGTTCTTTTCGCACCCTAGGAATGATTGTGATGCCATGCAGTATGGCTACTGTAGGGAAGCTAGCAGCTGGTTTAAGTTCCGACTTACTCGAACGAGCGGCGGATGTCCAACTCAAGGAGGGACGAAAGTTGATTCTCGTTCCTCGTGAGACTCCCTTTAGCTTAATTCACCTTCGTAACTTAACAACCTTAGCCGAAGCCGGAGTTAGAATTGTTCCTGCCATTCCTGCCTGGTATCACAATCCCAAAACCATTGAGGATTTAGTTGACTTTGTAGTTGCCCGTGCATTGGATCAACTAGATGTTGATTGTATACCCATTCAACGATGGCAAGGTCGTCAAGATTAGTCAAAATAGGGAATATGGGGTAATAAAGAGAAAGTCAACAGTCAACAGTGAGCCAGCGCGGTCTTGGGGGTTTCCACGCCAGGTGCTACAACGGGGGGAACCCCAACGCCAGGTCCCTACGGAGGGAAACCCTCCTGCAGGACTGGCTCCGCAACGCACTGGCTCCCCATGAGCGACTGGCGAACCCCGAAGGGGTCAACAGTCAAGCACTTTTTGATTAATGACCAATGACCAATGACCAATGACTAATGACTATTGACCAACCACTAAACAACTATGGCTGTATTTCGCTTAATTTTGTTAGTAACAGTGTTAGGAGGACTAACGCTTTTACTGGTGCAAAACTGGTCACCTGTCCTCCCACTGGTATTTTTAGGAATGAAATCTAAAGCATTACCACTGGCGATTTGGATTTTGTTCAGTACTGCTGCGGGTGCTTTTACCACTCTATTCGTCACAAGCTTATTTAACTTCTCTAACTTTTTCGCGGGACAACAACGTCAAACTCCGCTAAGATCACCCACAACTTCGACAGCAAGGAGTCAAACTCGTAAGGAAGAACCAACACCCCGTCCTTCTCCCCCACCATCAAGTAGTAAAACTGAGTCAACACGAACTAGTGATCCACTTAATGATTGGGAAACAGACGACAGCACAGATGATTGGGACTTTGAAGAAAAGCAACAACAAGCGCCTACACCGAATTCTCAAAACACACAGGTTAGGGACTCTAACACTTACGAACGTCAACAAGAACCATCAAGCAGTTACAAGTCTGATTCAGTTTACTCCTACAGCTACCGCGAACCAAAAAATTCTGGAGTGGGGAAAACTGAATCCGTTTACGATGCTGATTATCGAGTGATTATCCCCCCATTACAACCACCAACGACCAATCAAGCTCAAACCAATCAAGAATCGGATGATGATTGGGGATTTCTCGATGAGGATATTGAAGATCAGGACAAGCGCCCCCGTCGTTAAGTATATTAAAATATTGTTTACTAAATTCCACATCACCCACGTGACTCCTGCTTGACTTTCCCGGTCATAGCAGCTTCCTGCAAGCTCATGAAAGCATTTAAATCTTCCAGGTCATACCGGGTTGTTAGCAGCTGCCGCAGTTGATTTTCTGCCTCAACGGTCAAATAGCCAGTTGCTAAAGCTTTTTGTACAACATCTCGAATCCGAATCATGGTTGGAACCTCAAACGACCACACTTATGGCACACTTATTTCATCAGGTTGTTCTCGATAAAATATGCAATGGCTTTGTGCCTCAACGGCTTAGTTGGCAGATCTTTTTTGTATCTCTTCTGATAAATTGTCATCTTTTACACCTTTAATCAAAATACTGATTTGCTGAGTACAAGTTACTGCAACTTATTCCTAGGACACTGATATAGTGTGTCGATAAACATGGTGTCATTTCGTACAAACACTTGTGTCATCCAGTAGTAGTCACGCTCATTTCTGTTGACCGACATAGTCAGGATAAAGTTTCAATCAAGATTTCTTAAATTTGTATATAAGCCCAAAGATACCTAAGTAACAATAGGCAAGTCACCTAACAAATGTTACTAAAATAGTTAGTCTTCTATGGTGTATTTAATTTGACTTGCCAGAAAAGATAGTATAGTTATGATGTTTTCTTAGGTAACTTCAAATAAATAACGGTAGTGATGGTGTCTGATTTTAATAAAGTAGACAAAGAATTTACAGAAGCTAAAAATCATTGGGAGGTAGAAAAGTTATACGTTGATTTAGGTTCTGCAAAAGGCAAATCTCTCACACCTGTAGAAAAAAAATTCTTACGAGGCTTACTTTGCGGGTATAGTCCTGCAGAAATTGCTAACACAGTTTATCAAAGTCGTAGCAGCAGTACTGTTAGGGTTTATCTTTCCAATGGATTATATAAATATATAGAAGAAATGTTGAGTTACCAGGTAGGATACCCAGTTGAAGTAAAAAGCTGGAGTCGGGTGACTCATTTGCTAGAACAAGCAGGTTATAAAAAAGCTTTATTCCAAAAAGAGCTAGCCAGTAACCAAGTCAAGACAGAAAAAAATGAATTCACTATTATAAAAGCAGCCCAAACAGAAGATTGGGGTGAAGCAGTTGATACTAGTCTTTTCCACGGAAGGACGACAGAACTCGCTGTGATGACACAATGGATTGTTGAGGAAGAGTGTCGGCTTGTTGTTCTCTTGGGGATGGGAGGAATTGGAAAAACAGCTTTGTCAATTAAGCAGGCAGAAAAAATAAAGGATAAGTTTGAGTATGTGATTTGGCGAAGTCTCCACCTTGCTTCCCCTCCAGAAGTTATTTTGAACCAACTCATTCAAACTTTGTCACCAACACAACAGACCATCGGTGTAGAAGACCTCAACAGCAGTATTTCACAATTGATTGATTGTTTGCGTTCTTCACGTTGTCTGATTGTATTAGATAATTTTGATTCCATTTTGTGCAGCGAATATTCTACTAGCGACTCAGATATATATCCGACTTCTTCGACAAATCACTCAACTATCAACAATTCCTCTGCATACCATCTCCCTCAAATCCGTTATCGCTTAGGATATGAAGGTTATGGAGAATTAATTAGACGAGTGGGTGACTCTCAACATCAAAGCTGTTTAATTGTGACAAGTCGGGAAAAACCTCAAGAAGTTGCTGCTCTCGAAGGAGATAAGTTACCTGTACGTTGTTTAAAATTAAAGGGTTTAAGTCATACTGAAAGTATAAAAATTCTCAAAGATAAAGGATTTGATAACTCTACAGCAGAGGAATACAAATTATTACTTGATAGGTATACAGGTAATCCCTTATTTATTAAACTAGTTGCTACTGCTATTCAGGAATTATTTGCAGGCAATATCTATGATTTTTTAGAGCAAGACACCATAGTGTTTGGAGACATTCGAGCAATTTTAGACAAACAGTTTAATCGCTTGTCTCATTTAGAAAAGCTCATTATGTACTGGTTAGCTTTCAATCAAGATTTAGGCTCAATGCGTAAATTGCAAAGAGACATTGTCCCACGAGTATCGCAAAGACTAATATTGGAGGCGATAGAGTTATTGCACAGGCGGTCTCTCATAGAGTGGCAAGTATCTAGCTTTTGTCAAACTCCAGTCTTAATGGAGTACGTTGCAGAACGATTAATTGAGGAAAACTTTAAATTAATGGGAGAGAAACCAAGTTCAATTCCGATGCTCCAGACAATTTTTGAAGTACAAATAAAAAATTATATCCGAGATTTGCGTTTAAACAACGAGATTTAAAGTAAAGTGAGAAGTAGTTTGTCTTAATGCTTAAGCGCAACTACAAACAATCATGAGTATTGACTTGTTAAAAGGGGTAAATCTGTACCTAATTGGCATGATGGGCGTTGGCAAAACGACTGTCGGACGCTTGTTAGGGCAGCATTTGGACTACGGATTTGTTGATATTGACACTGTGATTGAGAAAGCTGCTGGTGGTAAATCAATAACTGAATTATTTGCGGAACTTGGGGAACCAGCGTTTCGCCAGTTAGAAAGTCAGGTACTGTCACAAGTGTGTGCTTTCACCAAGCTTGTCATCGCAACAGGTGGAGGTATTGTCGTACAGCAACAAAACTGGAGTTACCTACACCACGGTTTAATTGTCTGGCTGGATGCATCAGTGGAAATACTTTGCGCTCGACTAGCAGAAGATACAACAAGACCACTACTGCAAAATGTTGACCGCAAAGCAAAGCTGCAATTTATCCTGGAACAAAGACAACATCTTTACCGACAAGCAGATTTGCGAATCACCATAAACGAAGGAGAAACGCCAGAAGACATTGCCACAAGAATTATAGAGCAAATTCCCAGCGTCCTCAAACCTGGAGTATTATCTACTGAATGCTAAGAATTTTTACTTTGTAGGTAGATAATGTTTTAACTATAATATTAGGACTTTATTGACCCAGACTAAAACCGCAATATCTATACAATAGCTTCCCATGATGGTCAGCGAAACTGAGTACATGATAAAGCAGGATGCCGCTAGCCGCGTACAAGTGCTAAGCGAAGCACTGCCCTACATTCAACAATTTAGTGGTCGAACCATTGTCGTCAAATACGGTGGCGCGGCAATGAAAGATAGTAATCTTAAAGATAAAGTCATCTGTGACATCGTATTCCTATCTTGTGTTGGTTTACGACCAATTGTGGTGCATGGTGGTGGACCAGAAATTAATAGTTGGCTGGGTAAACTGGGAATCGAAGCCCAATTTAAAAATGGTTTGCGAGTGACTGACGCCCCCACAATGGATGTTGTGGAAATGGTGTTAGTTGGTCGAGTTAATAAAGAAATAGTTACCTTGATTAGTAAAGCTGGTGGTTCAGCAGTGGGAATGTGCGGCAAAGATGGTAACTTAATCAAGGCTAGACCTCAAGGTGAAGAAGGTATCGGTTTTGTGGGAGAAGTTTCCTCTGTTGATACCAAAATTTTGGAGACACTAGTTAATAATGGCTATATTCCTGTTGTGTCTAGCGTCGCAGCAGACGAGACAGGACAACCCTATAACATTAATGCAGATACAGTCGCTGGAGAAATAGCAGCAGCAATCGGCGCGGAAAAGTTGATTTTGCTGACGGATACCAGAGGAATTCTCAAAGATTATAAAGACCCTTCTACCCTCATTCAAAGAGTAGACATTCAAGAAGCCCGCGAGTTGATTACAACAGGTGTTGTCAGTGGTGGGATGATTCCTAAGGTTAATTGTTGTGTGCGATCGCTCGCACAAGGAGTTCGTGCAGCTCATATCATTGATGGTCGCATTCCACACGCACTGCTACTGGAAATCTTCACTGATGTTGGTATCGGTACAATGCTTGTTGGTTCCCAGTTTACAACTTAGAATATTAGTTCAAATGTTGCATCATGCAGGCTTGCACAAGTCATCGTACGCATCTTGACGAAATTATTTCAGTGGGGCGGTAAAATCTATAACAACGGTAGCTGAGAGTTGATAATGCTTACGATTTCGGTTGTGCAGCTTGCCTAACAACTTGTTCGTCCAAACCTAACGCTTGGGCTATCTGCTCAATACTCAACCCCAACGCCAATAACTGGGGTATCGTTTCCAATTTCCCTTCTTGTTTACCTTCTGCAAAAACCTCTTGGTAAAATCTAGTTTGTTTTAACTCGCTTAATCCGAACATTTTTCCGATCTCCTCCCTGATCTAGCGCGGCAATTTGTAGATTAATAATGCTTACGATTTCGGTTGTGCAGCTTGCCTAACAACTTGTTCGTCCAAACCTAACGCTTGGGCTATCTGCTCAATACTCAACCCCAACGCCAATAACTGGGGTATCGTTTCCAATTTCCCTTCTTGTTTACCTTCTGCAAAAACCTCTTGGTAAAATCTAGTTTGTTTTAACTCGCTTAATCCGAACATTTTTCCGATCTCCTCCCTGATCTAGCGCGGCAATTTGTATATTAATATCGTCTCTATCAATTCTATAATTTCCCTCTGTTGGGCGGCATCTCTAATCTCTTTTCGGGCGCTGTTTACTATCTGTATAGCTTTTGTTGTCGCCGTTGATTCTGGTTCGATGATTAGTTTAACTGTATCAATGCCGATTGATGATGTCTCTGTTGAGCTTAATTCATCAAGATAGACGCGACTCACTCTGGTTGAGTTAAGTAATTCTGCGTATCTTTCTGTATCTCCATTGTCAATGCTACGGTTGGGAAAGATGATCACACTACGCCAAGTATTAGTTAATTCAGTTTGATTGAGATAGTTAAAGATTTCTGTGAACAAACGTGAGTAGAATTTTTTGTCTGGTTGAAATTGCACTTCCACAAAATAGATGGGTAGTTCTGCTGTATTTGGAAGGAAAACACCATCAATTCTAAATGCCAGTTGTTTGACTTCTAAGTCGTGAAAATTGGTAAGCTTTAGCTAATTGTGGTGGTTGGTTAATCAGTTCAAAGAAAGTGCTAGGGATGCTCTGGAATATACGATAAAAGATACTGTCTGTTTTCAAGGCTGGTTTTTCAGGGGAATGAGTTTGTTTTAGCGCGAAACTATAAAAAATCGCCATTGCTTAATAGCAGTATGAACGACTCTTGTACCTTTTTTTAAAAACTTAGATATATAAAACTTCTCTGTGCGTCTGTGGGTCATGAAATCAAACTCTCATTCAGCAACGCCAACAAATCACAGTGTTTAACTTGATGAACGCAGATTCGGTATTACGTTGTTGGATGAGATTAAGAGCGATCTGCGCCAATGCGCAGCGCTAGCTCGCCTCTGGGAGCCGCTACGCGTATCTCCTGCGGAGACGCTGCGCTAACGCCCTCTGGGCGTGCGCTTGCGCTTACGCTATCGCACTTCCCCCCACCACTACGATCAACACCATTGTTGATTCCCGAACCAATCGTCAGCATATGCATACAGATGGTTATTAGTCAAGATTAACTTAACAATTATTGAGATAAGAGACTGACATATTGAGAAGCAAAGCATTTAGCAAGAGTTGTTCATTCAGCAGCAGGATGATGGAAAATTTAGGCAGTTGGACAACTGGAATTTAATCAATTCCAAAAAGGTTGTCGTCTTTTTGACGAAAAACAATTTTTGATTTTTGTTTTTAGATTTTATGAGTCTGTCTGATTTTCCCAATCTCTGGGTACCTTTGGCGCTTTTAGGGCTAATTGTCATTGCTGCTATCTTTTTCAGCCGCAGCAGCTAATATCGTGTTGCTGACATACTAAAAAAGTCATGGTGAGGTAGGAGAGTCCGGGAGGAAGGATAACTGCTAGTTTTTGACTAAGTACTAATAACTAATGAGCAAAGAAATAACTAATCACTCCTATTGGAGGTTAAAATAAATCCCGATTGTCTCCCAAAATTTTAAAAGCTTCATGATCTCCAGCAACGACTTTCGACCCGGTGTTTCGATAGTATTAGATGGATCCGTATGGCGAGTGGTAGAATTCCTCCACGTTAAGCCAGGGAAAGGTTCTGCTTTTGTGCGAACGAAACTGAAAAATGTTCAAAGTGGGAACGTGATGGAAAAAACGTTCCGCGCAGGTGAAACAGTTCCGCAAGCTAACCTGGAAAAAAGCACAATGCAGCATACCTATAAAGAAGGTGACGAATACGTCTTTATGGATATGGAAACATATGAAGAAGGCAGATTGAGCGCCTCACAGATTGGCGATCGCGTAAAATACCTCAAAGAAGGTATGGAAGCCAATGTTGTTCGCTGGGGCGACCAAGTCCTAGAAGTCGAACTGCCTAACTCCGTAGTATTGGAGATTGTGCAAACAGATCCAGGTGTTAAAGGTGACACTGCGACTGGTGGTTCTAAGCCTGCAACTTTGGAAACGGGAGCAACGGTGATGGTTCCTTTGTTTATTTCTCAAGGAGAACGCATCCGTATAGACACCCGTAACGATACATACCTTGGCAGGGAGTAACTTTCTTCTCACCTCTAGATGCAAATCCTGATTTTCATCTATGACAGGGATTTACATCCCTGCCTGACTATACAAATTCATTTCAAAAGATAAAGTCTATCTACGACCTAATTGCATGAGGTAAGGAAAGCTGTGCCATTGGACTTTAATGAAATCCGCCAACTGTTGACAACCATTGCACAAACCGACATTGCAGAAGTCACGCTCAAAAGTGACGATTTTGAACTCACAGTTCGTAAGGCTGTAAGCGTTTCTCCAATGTTGTCAGCACCACCTCAAGCGGCGTTAGGGGCGGTTGGTACACCGAACACACCAGTTCCACCGCCTATTCCCTTAGTGATGTCGCCTCAAACAGTAACGGTCACCTCTCCAAATCGCCCCACTGACAGCAATACTCTTGGCTTACAGTCACCACCAACTGGTTCGTCTGTCATAGAACAGAAGTTTGTGGAAATCCCTTCCCCAATGGTAGGAACGTTTTATCGTTCGCCCAGTCCAGGCGAAGCACCATTTGTGCAAGTGGGCGATCGCATTAGGAGCGGTCAAACAGTATGTATCATAGAAGCCATGAAACTGATGAATGAAATCGAAGCTGAAGTATCCGGACAAGTCATAGAAATTCTCGTACAAAACGGTCAACCAGTAGAATATGGTCAACCTTTGATGCGAATTAACCCAGATTAAGTATTAATCTATATATCGATGCCTAGTTGTTAAATTTTTAATGAGTCCTTACGGGTCTGCCCTGATGAAACAAGCGTTGCCTGTACCACCAGAAGTCGTGCAACAAGTGGCTGAATACTTCAGCCTCTTGAGTGAACCCATGCGCCTACGGCTGTTGCATTTGCTGCGAGATGAAGAAAAATGCGTGCAAGAATTGGTAGAGGCAACACAGACTTCTCAGGCTAATGTATCAAAACATTTGAAGGTGATGTGGCAAGCAGGAATCCTTAGTCGTCGCAGTGAAGGAACCTGTGCCTATTACCGAGTTGAAGATGAGATGATTTTTGAATTGTGTAACAGGGTTTGCGATCGACTAGCCTTCAGGTTAGAACAGCAAGCCCGTAATTTTCGCATCTTAAATACCAAGTAATTCTTGAGAAGAACTCAGAATGCAAAACGCAGAACACAAAATAACCCCACGGCTTAATCCATGCTTTTTCAGAATTAAACTGAACTTAGCCTGGTGCAAATGTACTAAACAAATCGAATAGACTTATGTCTTCGTCTTGACTTTATATCTGGAACACCTCAAACAGAAAGTTTGTTGTATAGCACAAAACAAACTTTGTGTAAAACCGTAGATCCTAGATGTTACTCTAGATGGTTAGCAGGCAAAGTGATGCAAAATCAAACCCCAATTGGACAAATATCTGTGCAAAAGCAGTTCCCCTTAACGACTGTAGGGGCACTTGCTGTTAATCCTCATGGACAAGTCTTAATTGTCAAAACGACTAAGTGGCGGGGCACATGGGGTGTACCGGGAGGTAAAGTGGAATGGGGCGAAACGCTAGAAGCTGCAGTCAAAAGAGAGTTTCGAGAAGAAGTCGGTTTAGAGTTGACTGATGTACGCTTTGGGTTGCTACAAGAAGCGGTGCTAGATTCACAGTTTGTGCGGGAAGCCCATTTCATTATGGTCAATTACTATGCATTCTCTGCTAGCGAAACCATCACACCCAACGAAGAAATTGAGGAATGGGCATGGGTGACTCCCCAACGGGCAACAGAGTATCCCCTCAATACCTACACCCGCGTATTGATTTCGGACTATCTGCAAAAGCAAATCGACAAATTATATAACAATAAAGTTCAAGAACAATGCTAAAAAAAGCACTCGTGACTGGGTCGTCGGGAGGAATTGGACGGGCGATCGCCCTCAAGCTAGCCAGTCAAGGATTTGATGTCGCATTTCACTATAACCGGAGTGGAGAAGCAGCAAGCAAAGCTAGTCAGGAAGCAGCGACTCATGGAGTCAAAGCGATCGCCCTTCAAGCAGATGTCACCAATCCCGATCAAGCTAAGTCCCTAGTAGAACGTACAGCCGAGAACCTGGGAGGCTTATCAGTGGTGGTTAATACTGTGGGTAACTACTTGGGAAAACCTACCAGCCAAACATCCATAGAGGAGTGGCACGAAGTTATTGATTCCAACCTCAATTCCACTTTCTACATAACTCAAGCAGCACTTTTCTATCTGAAGGCAGCTAATTGGGGACGGATTGTCAACTTCGCTTGCGCTAGTGCCCAGAATGTGGTAGCACGTCGGACGAATACAGCTTATGTAATTGCTAAAACTGGTGTCATCATCTACACGAAGTCCTTAGCTCAAGAGCTGATTAAGGACAACATTACTGCCAATGTGGTATCCCCGGGAATAGCTGAGAATTCTTTTGACGTAGAGGAGATGATCCCAAAACTACCTGCCAAACGCGCAGCAACCTTGGAAGAAATAAGCAATGCTGTTTGGTTTTTTATCAGTCCCGATGCTGATTACATCACAGGACAAATATTGGAAGTATCGGGGGGCTGGAGTTTGTAGTCTCGCGCTATTGCCATAGTATAGATGAGTGCAGGTCGTTAGACAGGCTGGTCTCCGATAATTCCTATTTTTTGTCAACGGTTTTTAAATATGCTTAATCTTGAAGACTTATACGCAATTCATGAACACTACAAAGATGCCTTAAATGCAAAAGTAGAAGAGTTCACAATTGGAAACAAGAATTTCAATTTCAATTCTAAAAAAGCTATTTTAGGAGTCATTAATCTTTCTAGTGATTCTTGGTATCGAGAAAGTGTATGTTTAAGTTCAGAACAAGCTATCCGGCGTGGAATTGTCTTAAATGCTCAAGGTGCTGACATCGTAGATATTGGCGCTGAGTCAACTTTAGAAAAAGCAGAGAGAGTTGAAGACGTTAGACAAAAAAGTCAAATTCTGCCTGTTCTTGAAGCTTTGAATCAAGAAGGTGTTTTAACTTCAATTGAAACTTATTATCCTGAAGTTGCTAGAGAATGTTTGCGGGTTGGGGCAAATGTCATCAACTTAACAGGACCAGAAAAAAGTGAAGAAATTTACCAAGCTGTCTCTGAGTTTGATGCCGGGGTCATTATCTGTTATGTTCAAGGAAAAAACGTTAGAGAAGTTGGTGACTTTGATTTTGGAGATGACCCAACAGATTTAATGTACGATTATTTCGCCAAGGAAATAGAAATAGCAACTAAATATGGCATCAGAAAAATTTTTATTGATCCAGGGTTAGGGTTTTATTACAAAAATCTCCAAGACAGTTCTCTTCGTATTCGTTATCAAATGAGAACGTTTTTAAATACTTTTCGACTCAGGAAATTAGGTTTTCCAGTTTGCCATGCCCTACCCCATGCTTTTGAATGTTTTGGCGAAGAAGTCAGAAGTGCTGAACCTTTTTTTGCTGTTCTTGCTGCATTAGGAAAAACAGATCTGTTTAGAACTCATGAAGTCCCTAAAACTAAAGCTGTTTTAGACACTCTTAGTTTCTTTTAAAGTGTTGGGATTAAGAGGGAACTCTTAACAGGGAACAAGGAACAAGGAACAAGGAACAAGGAATAGGGAAATCCCCATAATTAAAACGCGCAGCGCCGCGACTTGAGAGTGGCGGTCTAGTGCTAGTATCCTTTATCTATGGCGTTAGCCATAGGGACTTGGTCAGAAATATTTCATCACCAGTTCTAGATACTCTCAGTTTCTTTTAAAGTTTTGGTAGTCATGTCCTCAATTTTTGAACAATTCAAAAGTCGATATCACGAGTCGCGTATACAGTACATGGCTACAGGAGAATCCCCAACCTGTTCTGTGATTTGTTCTCAAGCACCTGAGTGGAACAGTTCTAAATTAATTTTTCCATTTCTGATCGACAACTGGAAGCATTTTTATGAAATCGAATTCCCACTCGAATTTAAAAATACAGATAAACTCCATCCATCTGTCTTGATTGGGATTGCAATGGCTGAAATTTATCGCCTTTGTGAAATCTGTACCCCTGAAATTGTGCAAGTCTGTTGGTATAGTTGTCTGGCGTGGGAATCAGATTGGTGGAATGAGGACATTTACTGGTATCTCCAACAAAAGTTTTATTTGGAGAAATGGGGTTGGGATAAAATGCCTCGAATTGAGTTTTCTCAAAGTGCCATAGAGATAGAGAATAATTGGTTACCATCAGTTAACGATACTTACCTCCTTGCAGTCAGTGGAGGTAAAGAAAGTACCTTTGGGTTCGAGTGGATGCAGCAAGCTAACCTTCCTATGGAAGCCTTCACTCTACATCATGCCGGAGGCATACTAGGGAACAATTGGCAAGAAAAGTTTCCAGTATTTGATTACATACGAAATCGAACCCGCCTTTGGGAAATACTAACCCATCCAAGGGAAGATCCAGCTGAACATTTTGGTTATAAGGGCGTTCGCAACGATCCAACAATTACTAATGCGCTGTTTCTGATGATGGTAATTGCAGCACAGCAGGGTCATCGGTTCCTCGTCTTGGCAAATGATAAGAGTTCCAATGAATCAAATGCCACATATGAAGGACGCGAAGTCAATCATCAGAGTGCCAAGGGAACTGCTTACATAGAACGTTTTAACAGTTTTTTGGAACGCAAGGGTTTGCCATTTCGCTATGTCAGCATTTGTGAAGAAGTGTACTCAATTGCCACAGTTCACCAATTATCCCTTTGGGATAAAAGTATCCTGAATGTCCTTACCTCATGTAACGAGGCGCAGTGGGCACCAGGATCGTGTCGATGGTGTTGCCAATGTCCCAAATGTGCTTTTTCATACGCTTTAATCGAAGCAGCAACAGATTACCGTTTTGCTGTGCAAGTTGTTGGTAAAGACTTATTCAACCTAACGACACTTGAGGAAGTTTGGAGACGTGCTACTAAGTAGCCATATTGCTCAACAATTCGTTCATTTCTCTACATTTCGCTCCCAGTCTTCTACCCACTCTTCTAGCTTTTCTCTCAATAACGACTGCCATCCTGGTATCGCTTTTATTCTTTCTCTCAACCCAAATTTAACTTTAAGCTGAAAAGGAATCTTATCTAAAGCTTCATCTCCTTGTGGTCTAAACTTTGGGAAAGGCATAGTGTATTGCATGTGTAGCTGGTATACTAGTAGTGTAACGAAACGGCAGTTCAATGTATTCACTAAAACTAGAGTTAAAACTTAATAACAAGGAAAAATCTAGACTAGCTGGATGTGCGGGGTTTGCTCGTTTTGTTTACAACTTCGGGTTGTCGATGCTTACAAGCTCCTGGGATTTTGAGGAAATTAAAGCAAGTGATTCCAAGCGCTTAACAGCGATTGAGAAGGTTTTTACCAATCACGTGAAAACCAATCCAGAATTTGCTTGGATGCAACAATATCCATCAGCAATATATTCTTCTGCTTTACGCAATTTGGCAAAAGCTGTTGAACGATGGCGCAAGGGAGAGTCTGGATTTCCTCAAATGAAATCTAGAAAGCGAGGGGATAGTTTTACCGTTCTCAAGAAGTCGGGGGTTTATCCGGCTATTGGGGAGCCTATGCTGCCTTTTACGAATAGGCAGGTACTTCAGTTAGGGAAACGAATAACAATACCTGGGCTTGGTGATTTTCGGCTTAAACAACCAATCCCGTTCTTGTGCTCTAGTCAATCATTTACTATTTCCAGAACAGCCGACAAGTGGTTTGTGAGCTTTAGCCTAGATGTTGAAAAAATCCCTCCCCTAATTCATGAGGTTGAATCGGTTGGCGTAGATTTAGGCGTCAAAACTTTTGCAACTTTGTCTGACGGTACCACGATAGTTGCGCCTAGTAGCCTTAAAAAAGCGAAAACCAAGCTGAACAAGCTACAGTGGCGCAATCGTAGAAAACGTGCGATTCGTTGATTGCTGAATCACGGTAA
>NZ_QMEB01000420.1 GCF_012912135.1 Brasilonema bromeliae SPC951
TGTCTTCCCCAGCTTTGCACCCCCCCAAGTCGAAATTCAAACTGAAGCACCGGGACTTGCTCCCGAAGAATTGGAATCTTTGGTAACTTTACCAATTGAAAGTGCAATTAACGGGACTCCGGGCATCACTGCGGTACGCTCTTCGAGTGCGGCGGGAATTTCTGTTGTCAAAGTCATTTTTAACTGGGGAACCGATATCTATCAAGCTCGCCAGCTAGTAACAGAGCGATTGCAACAAGCTCAAAGTAAGCTTCCATCCGGGGTAGAAACGCCACAAATTTCCCCTACCAGTTCCCCTATTGGCACTGTACTACAGTATGCCTTTACTTCTCAAAGCACTCCTTTAATGGAAGTGCGGCGTATTGTTGATTGGCAAGTGACAAACCGCCTTTTGGCTGTCCCCGGCGTTAGCCAGGTAGTAGCGTACGGTGGCGATAGTCGTCAATATCAAGTATTGGTTGACCACCAGAAATTAAAAGCATTTAATATTACTTTACAAGATATAGTAGAAGCAGCTTCTGCTGCCAATGTCAATGCTCCTGGTGGCTATTTTATCACCCCTGACCGAGAAAAGTTAATTCGGGGTATTGGGCGGATTGAATCTATCGAAGAATTACAGCAATCAGTCATTACCTCCCGCAATGGTACGCCTATTAAGTTATCCGATGTCACTGATGTGCAAATTGGTGCAGCTATTAAACGGGGCGATGGCAGTTTTAACGGTCAAAAGGCAATTATTGTCATGATTAATAAACAGCCGCAAGCTGATACTCCCACTGTTACCCGTGCCATAGAAGGGGCGATGGAAGAGATTAAAGCAGGCTTACCTAAAGACGTTCAGGTACACCCAACATTTCGTCAAGAAAACTATATCGATTCTTCTATTGAAAATGTTAGAGAAGCTTTAGTTGAAGGCAGCATTATTGTTGCGATTATTCTCATTCCGTTTTTGATGAATTGGCGCAACTTGGCTATTTGTTTAACTGCTCTTCCCTTGTCTTTACTAATAGGAGTACTGGCACTGAATTGGTTGGGACAAGGTTTAAATACGATGACTTTGGGAGGGTTAGCAGTAGCAATTGGTTCAGCAGTTGATGATGCGATTGTCGATGCTGAAAATGTATTTCGTAACCTGCGAGAAAATAAATACTCTCCCAACCCGCGTCCTGTTCTAGATGTTGTATTTGACGGTTGTCAGGAAGTGCGCGATTCAGTATTTGGAGCTACGATAATTACAATAGTTGTCTTCTCTCCAATTTTTGCTTTGAGTGGCGTAGAAGGTAGCATTTTTATTCCAATGGGGTTGGGATATCTAGCAGCAGTTCTCGCTTCTAGCGTGACAGCATTGACGGTGACTCCAGCTTTATGTGCAATTCTTTTGCCTTACGGTAACTTGCCAGAAACCGAACCTTGGGTTGCGAGATTTTTTAAAAAGCTCTATCATCCCCTGTTAACTCACATCTTGCACCTGGAAATATGGATGTCAAAACCAAAACTACGTGCAA
>NZ_QMEB01000061.1:0-4048 GCF_012912135.1 Brasilonema bromeliae SPC951
GCATGGAACTGGTGCTGCGTGAAAAGCGCTGTCGTCATTTATGTGAACTCTTTGAGCAAATCGATCCAGAAGCCGAACCGGAAAAATGGGAATCTTATTGTAAGGTTTTCTACCAAGAAAAACAGCAACTTCAGGAATTAGAGCGTCAGCGGCAATTTTCCCTTGCTGAATTGCTGTAACACAAGTTTCAAAGGGGTTGCATGGTGGTAGGGGTGTAGGGGAGGACAGTGCCGTGGGCGGGTTTCCCGACTTGAGGCACCTGTCCGTTGAGCCAGTGCCCTTATACCCTTACCCCCTAGTTTTTGTAACCCTAGTAAGTGCCTATTTGATGGATAAACAACTCATCTACCTGGTAAAATTATCAGATTATTTAGTTTGATGTAGAACCAAAAGAAAGTTGATTGCAGATATAATGTAAGAGATTTTCATAACACAATTAATGACACAGTAATCAAGGGGCTAATCAACAGTACAACTTAAGTTAAATTTGCAAGCAGCAACAAGCCAAGACAAGACAAGATAGAATGAAATATGAGTGAATGAAAAAATAGGGAGCATAAGAATATGGAAATTAGTGCTCGTAACACTTTCAAAGGTACTGTGAAAGAAATTGTCACCGGATCTGTTAACGACGAGATAACCTTAGAAATCGCACCAGGAGTAGAAGTAACTGCGGTTATCACAAAAACTTCAGCAGAAAGCCTAGGACTCAAAGAAGGAAAAGAAGCTTACGCCATCATCAAAGCATCAGATGTGATGGTTTCTGTTGATTAGACGACTCTTTTCTACCTAAGTCTGGCTTGACTACTGATATGATGTCTGCTTAAATACCCTGAATATAATCTCATACAAAAACGTACCAGACGCCAAGAAACAGAGAGATTTTCATTATGGGTTATTTAGCGGACATCATATTAAATAGAACCACTAATAACGTAAGTTGCTAGTTAGTGCCTATAAACGGTATCATCAAGATACAAAAACGCTTTTTAAAGTATTGCAAAGTACTATAATTTGAGACTTTGTACTTAAAATTAGGCACTTTTTGATAACTAGCAACTTGGGTTAATACCAATTTCTAGCAGCCGCCAGGTAGATTAGGACACGAACTAATGATAAAACACGGTCACCAAGAGACTTTCAAGTCTGTTAAGCGTTAAGCCTTCCCTGTTCCCTGCTATAATGTGAAGCTGCATAGAAAAGGGCTTCTAAAATAAAGTTATAAGAAGAAACAGACATCACTTGTTGAAGCGTGAGTTGGTCAAACATCTCTTGAAGGCGATCTCGTAAAGCTTGCAAGTCAGAAAAAAGTTCATTTTTGGGCGATCGTTTGAGGAACTGCCAAAGGCGCTCAATCGGGTTAAATTCAGGAGAGTGAGGTGGCTGAAGTAGAGGAATCACGTTCTTAGGCCAACGAATTGCTGAACTGATATGAGCAGGAGCTTGGTCAATCTGTAAAATGGCATAATCAGAGCCTAACTCGTGGGATAACCAGTTCAAGAACTCTTGAAAATAGTCCCCATTCAGTTGAGGGTACTCGTGAAGGAAATGGTCTCCTGTCAGGGGTTCAATTGCGCCGTACACCCAAAAATTCTCCCGGTTCCATTTCACTTCGACGGTTGGTTTTATCCCAGGAGCAGTGATCACTTTGCCTGTCAGGGTCTTCATCCCGACCCGAGTTTCGTCTTGGCACAGATAGCGGACGCGCTGCTACTTCCTGGCGAATACTGGCATTTTTTTTCATCTCTATCCCAACAACTGCATAAGTTGATAGTACTCACACCTATATATAAATACAGTAGTCTAATAAAAAATTAGGGAGTGTCAAAATAATGAACAAAAAAACATTATCAATATTATGTTTTGTCTCTATGGCAGCTGCATGTTTTAACCCTTTAGGGAAAGAAGCTTTAGCAGGAAATTTTTCTCGTAGCTGTGGAGATATTTCACTGGATGGTACAACTTTGAGGGCAAATTGTAAAGACCGTAGTGCTAATTTCCGTAGTACTTCTTTGGATTTGAATAGAAGAATAGAAAATAGAGATGGGAATTTAAGAATAGGTGGAGGTTTTGCTAGTACTTGCCAAAATATACAACTGACAGGAACTTCATTACAAGCAGATTGTAAAACGTTTAATGGCGACTTTAGATCGACAAGCTTGGATTTAAATAGTGTCATTACTAATAATGATGGAAACTTAACATTTGATCGTTAGTTTCTTCGCCGTAAGCCCCGCACTATAACGGTACTCCGTTTAGTGCGGGAAGTAGTAAAGCACGTCGCAAACTTGCCAAGCGCCAGGCGCGTGAACATCAACGTATTGCCAAAGCAAGGAAAGACCACGCATTCAAAACCGCTCATGAGTTGGTTCGCACTGGAAAGAAAGTCTTTGTCCAGGGTGTGGTCAAAAGTCGTTGGTAAAGGGAAAAGTTGACAGGTCGTGGTTTCACATAAAGAGAAATAGCCAAAACATGGAATTAGCTAACGGAAACCGTCAGCTAATTCCATGTTAGTGCTCGACAAAATCCATCTTTTCTATGTACCAATCCTGCGATTGCTCCACTTCAAATCCTTGATTGGTTTGTACGTCGTTAGCAAATAGAAGTCACCTTTCAGGAAGTACGCGCACATTTAGGTGTTGAAACAAGGGCGGCAATGGGCTGATTTGTCAATCGCTCGAACTACACCAGCCTTACTAGGATTGTTCTCACTGGTGATCCTAGTGGCACACCATCTACAAAATTCACAGAAGTTTTCGATCCGACAGGCAGCTTGGTATGCCAAGCCCTTACCGACATTTGTTGATGCGATCACTCTTGTCCGTCAGTCTCTGTGGTCAAGTACTTTTTCAATGTCGCATTCACCAAGCGATATGGTAAAAATTCCTCGTGCTTTGTTGGAACGGTTGACCGATACCCTAGGCTACGCTGCTTAAATGGATTTTGTCGAGCTTAGAACTTTATTTTAGAAGCCCTTTTCTATGCAGCTTCACATTAAATTGGTATAAGTAAGTCGGCACAATAAAACCAATGTATGTTGAGTTTTGTAAAAACTGTGAGATTACCTATTTCTAAGCAGTTTACTGATTTTACATTTCGTTACATAAGTGGATTTTTTAACGCCGACTTACTTAAATTCTGGAGTTCTTTTGATTTAGATAAAGTCTGCTTTTATTCAGAGAAATCAAAGTGGATTAAGGCTGCCGGAAATATTTGGGTTTTAAAGGGGAAGCAGGAGCAGAGAGTACTAAGATATTTCTAACGTTGCTAACGTAACGTCCTCCTGCTTTATCACCAGGAACCACTAGACGAGCAAATCCCTCATCTGTATCTGTCAAATATTGGATGCTACCATCGCTTGCTTTTTTTGCATATGCAACTAGCACTTGTTTGGCTTCAAAGTTGGGGTGAATTTCACCAATACTTACGATCGCCTCATAGCAGTCAGTGGCTTCAGCAAGAACGTACTGTCGGAGGAAAGCGTTTTTCGTATTTTGACCGGAATTAGCAGGTTGAAGTCCTCCTCCTGCTTTCTCATTATTAATTAACTCCCACAGAGGGACTCCATAGTATGTTTCTGTTCTCGGACCGGAACCTGTTTGGAAAGACACAGTCACTTCGGTCACGACTGTTGGGTCTTGTTTCTTTAAATCTTCTTGCAAATCTATGAGCTTTTGCAAGTCAAAGGTTGTTCGATTTTTGACTTCACCACCCAAGCTCAATGTCTGGGACAGACCTGCAGAACACGTATTTTCTTCCCAAGAAGCACGGTTCCCAGGTTCAGCTAAAGTCGCTTGCCAAAACCCCAATATCGACAGTGTTAAGGATACAATTGCGATCCGACTAGTAAAACGCATAAAATATGCCTCTGTAATTGTTAAAAATTAATTGTTAAAAATTCGTTTCTAGTGACAGCAAGTAGCCACTTTTTTGAGCGTTCGCTTTTTGGAAGAAGCTGATGTTTTCTTCAGAACCAAGGCGATACCAACACCAAGAACCATACCGCCCCAATTTTGGGATTCAGGAACGGAAACCAAAGATGGAGAAC
>NZ_QMEB01000061.1:4058-19665 GCF_012912135.1 Brasilonema bromeliae SPC951
GAATTTTTTGTCCAAATGGAGAAAGGATATATTCAGCAAGCTTCTTCCCATCTGGACTGGCATCTTTAAGAACTGTTAAACCGTAATCAGCTTTGACTGCGAGATTATCTGGTAATTCCACCAGTTGTAAGTCAGGTGCGGTTTCCAAGGCTGCGATACGCGAAGCGTCAAGCCTCCGGCTTATCGCACTCGTGTAATAAGCCAAAAACACATCAGCCTGCTTAGTTTCCTCCAAAAAGTACACCAAACTATTTTTTCCATCGGGAACTGGTGGAGAACTAGGTCCACCAACCAAACGTAAGGCTTTTGCATCTAGGGTTTCAAAACTACCTGGTCTCAATTCATCAGCTTTGCGAAATATTTCTTGTGCATAATCCCCAGAGGGATCGGATATGGGGGTTGAAGTGCCTAGTTTAATGTTTGGATCTAGCAGCACGTCTAAAAGGTTATCTGACGTGACCGACAACCCCGGTTTCACAACAAGAGTCATGCGATTGCTAGTGAAGTTCACCACAGATCCACTCAAACCTTCTTGATACAGTTTGAGAGGATTTCCAATGTCAGCACTAGCAAAAACATCAGCCTCTTCCCCGTTTTCCAAACGTCCCCGCAGTGTTCCAGATGGACCAAATTCTGTTTTCACAGGATTTCCGTATTCTGTGCTAAAAGCGTTAGCGACTTCTGACAGTGCACCTCTCAAACTGCCAGCCCCGTATAAAGTGACCGTGGGCGGTTCAGACTGGGTTGAATTTGTTAGTGAGGCAGCGAAAGCCCCAGAAGTCGGGGTGATATAGGAAACACAGGTTACGAGAGAGACGGCAAGTAAACATTTTCTCATATTGTTTTAGATGAACATTTTGAGTGTTAAGTCTTGGTAGAATCTGAAAACGGTGTTATCATTTCCTAACTTTTGACTAAATTTCAGGTTCTGTCACACAGAGCAATTTCTACGAAAAAACCCTGATATATATTTAGGTTTTTGTACGTTGTTATAAATTACCAATAAAATTGGTAAAAAATCAAGCTATAGTGTAGAGACGTTACCCAACGAGGGAGCCTCCAAGAGGGTGTTAACTCACGTGTAACGTTTGTACATACAGTCGTGTATGTGATTCAAACCAAAACTGCTATATTTTCTTTTTTGGATATCTTTAAGAAGAAATTAACAATACTTCCATAAACTGTTACAGGTAGTTACCAACAATGTTGGAAAATAGCAGCTATTGATACAGTTTTGGTAATCGATCTAGGCTTTGATGTTACTAGGGGGTGGTATCTCCTCTTTTGTGGATATACCAACCAATTTTGCAAATCTTCAATTAATTTGGTGGGTTAGGCGAAAACTCTGCGGTCACTAAAAACTACATCTGTTGCTAAGCATGAATTCCGCACTATCAAGAATAGCAACTATGAAAGCGAGCCGTCTGACAACAAGGCTTCGCCGACGCTTTGATATCAAACCTTCAAGAACAGCGCCAGATTTGCTCACCCTGTTTGAGGTTATCGGCTACACTGTTCTTTTGGAATCAGATATTAACATCGGTAGACACAAGGCTCAACGTAGTAGCAATGTGATGGTAGTTTTGTGCACTCGCCTTCGTAACGCCTTGAAGCAGATTAATCCCAAAGTTCCATGTGAGGTCATCGAGACAGTCATATCTGGGCTGACTAGCACTCACAGTTCTGACCTACTGGAAAATAACCGTCGTTTTCACAAACTCCTAACCGAAGGAGTTGATGTTGTCTACCAAAACGGTAACCAAATAGTTCATGACAAGGTGTGGCTTATTGACTGGTTTAATTTGCTCTCCAATGACTGGCTAGTGATCCATCCGTTTACCATTGTCCAGGGGTACCATAGTCACTGTCTTGATGTCGTTGTCTTCATCAATGGATTACCTCTAGCAGTCATTGTCTTAATGGACTCAAAGCATGAAAAAGCTAAGCTGAGTGAAGCTTATCAACGCCTCAAAACATATCAACAACAAATACCGATGCTATTTTCTTACAACGCATTTATTGCGCTAGGTGTAGGAAATTCAGCACGAGTTGGTACTTTAACCTCTGGTTGGAAAGAGTTCTTACCTTGGCGTTCAATTGAGGGCGAAGACTTTCCATATCAAGGAGAAACAGAACTAGAAATACTGATTCAAGGTATTTTTGATAAGCGGCGTTTCTTAGAGTTAGTGAAGCACTTTATAGTTTTTGAGGAAACTGGAACGAGTATTAGCAAAACATTACTTCGTCACCCTTTTTGTACAACACAAAACCCGAAAATTCGTTCGAGAATGATATGAATACGAACACAAGTTGGTATGAACAAGAACTCGTCAAAGAATTCACAACAATCGTCAATCACTCGTTTCCACAAGTTGGTGAATTACTAAACCAGTGTTATCTCAAAGTCATCCAATCCTTCTGGGGACAACACAATGTTCACTTCCTGCCTTACATTGCAATTTATTGTTCTAAAAACACGATTGCTGCTGTCAAAGCAGAAATCTATGTCTTTAGAGAAGTCGCTTTCTTTCTGGGATTAAGTAAGGTTGTTTGCCTAAATGCCACATGCCTACTGCATGATCCTAAATCAAAGTTACCGCAAGAGAATCCCCACTTGTGGTTAGAATTGCAGTGGATTGTCACACAGGAAAAAGGAAGTGTGTCATGAAGACAGGACTTTTCTGCAATTATGAAAATTATCACTCTGATGCCCGTCGCGCCATCTTGGAACAAATAGCGCTAGTCAAACACGCAGAAAGTTTGGGTTTTGAAGAAGCTTGGGTAACAGAACATCATTTTAGTGATTTCAGTGTTAGCCCATCAATTTTGCTCTTGATTGCACACTTAGCAGGCGTGACTAAAACTATCCGATTAGGTTCAGCGGCTGTGCTATTGGCATTTCATGACCCAATTCTTGTTGCAGAAGATATTACCACACTGGATAATCTTTGCAATGGGCGACTTGCTATAGGTATTGCTAAGGGTGGTCCATTTCCTGAACAAAATAAGCACTTTAACACTCCAATGAGTGAATCTCGTGCTAAAACGCTAGAAGCAATGATGCTGATTCATAAACTTCTATATCACACTGATGTGTCGTTTCTTGGCAAGTACTATCAGTGCGATCGCGTCTCAATTTACCCAAAACCTTTGCAAAAACAAATTCCAGTTTATGTAGCAACTAGTGATGAAGAAGCAATTGGGTTTGCTGCTTTAAATTCTTTCGGTTTGATGGGTGGAGCACCATTTACTCTGGATAGACTCAAGAGTAATGTTACTAAATATCGCGCTATCAATTCCAGTGGTTCTGATAAGTTTATGGTGGCACGATTCTTTTTTGTTGCTCGTACATATGATGAAGCGGTGAGTGAAGCTTTACCTTTCATTCGCACTTTTAGTCAAAGAATGAAAGCGTTGAGTGCTAAAGCACAAAAGTATGGCAATAACAGTCAACATCTCCAGGCGAATGATGGTCAAAAAAGCGCTTTTGATGAAGACGAATTGCTGGAAAATTCGATTATTGGTGATGTTGTTACTTGCAGGGACAAAATTAAGCGGTTTCAGGATGAACTGAATTTGGGCACTTTGGCACTCAAACCTGCTTCGTTGAATTTGCAAAAGAATTTTGAGAGTTTGACGCTCTATAATCAGGAGGTACAAGGTTATGTGTAATTGTTAACTATAGGACTCCTCCAAAGATTGTTACTCAGCTAGGTACAGTTTATGTTAACCAGTTATCAGTTATCAGTTATCAGCTATCAGTCATCAGCTACCTACGCAGTACCAGTTATCAGGTAGGAAACGGACTCGTCCACCCCTTGTTCACTGTTTACTGTTCACTGTTTACTGTTCACTGTTCACTGTTCACTGTTCCCTGTTCCCTATTCCCTGTTCCCTATTCCTAGTAAATCCTGTAAAAAACAATAACCCGCCTGTTCCAAATTTCCTGCAAGAGAAAAAGTCAAACTACGAATTCGGATGCTACCAACTTTGATGTTTAACGGTTCTGACAAGGGCGTTGGATAAATTAAAATTGCCTCTTGACACCCTTTCGCTTCTGCATAGGCGACCATCTGATAAATATCAGCAGTTGCTGGCTTAGAAGCAGCTTTGTACTTGGTATCTAACACATACCTAGCTATCCCCGTTGCCTGATCATAGAGTACCAAGTCAATGTCAAGGTATAATCCTTGACCCTGACCCAAATAGACTCTTTCTTGGGACTGGATATCTAAGGCTTGTGTAAGCAGTGCTGTTTCCCGATGTGCTTTCAGCCACTCTGCCACAAAGTGTTCGTAGAGTTGCGACATATTAACCAAAAAGGGTAATGTCGCGTTTGCACCCGTTTCATGACTAGGTGCAGTCTGTTGCAAAAAGAAGCGACAAAGCGCATGTAGGGGACGATAATCCTCATTCAGGCGGTTGTACTGTCGTCCTACACAAGTTCTGGGATGGCATGGTTGCAATGTCACCAATCCCTGTAGTAGATGATACGCGCGGCGCACCGTTGGTATGACCCTTTCTGTACACAAACCGCTACGGGCAATACACCAAAGTGTCCAAGCGAGAATTTGATTTTCTTCAACGTCTGCGGTATGTTCTTCGTAATAACACTGAATTTTAGTATCCCACGGTCGAGTGATCATCTGGCGTACATCAACACGTCCCCGAACATAAGGCAAATGTTCTGTCTTGGGGATGTAGGCGCAGTAGAAACCTTGACGACCTCGGTTGAGAATGCGACGGGCTAAAATATCAGCCAGCCGTTGATAAAATTCTAAGAGGGTTTGACAATCAACTAGTCCTGACAAAAAGCGAAAACTTTTGAGCTGATAGGCATACTCCAGCATTCGCAGAAGATTATCTAGCTTGACTTTGGGGCGCAGGATAATGTGAAAATCAGGAGTTAGGGGAATGTGACCGACGCATCCTTGGTTAGTTAGTCGCCAGCGATCGCCTGTTTTTGGAGAAGGAAAGTCCACACTCACCTGAGTCTCGTAGTCACGCCACAACATTTCTCCCACTACATCGGGAAGTTGCAATCGCCCCAACAACTTGGGAACATACTCAGTTAACTCTATAATTTGTGGTGATGTTACACTCATGGGTAAATTTGCTTCTTGACTTCGTTCCAGCGAAACTGTTCGACTTTACTCGGTTGGTCAAAAAAATATTCTTCCAAATACGGCTCAATCTCCAGTTGCCAAATATTCTCAATCTGGTCAGCTAAATCGGCTCGCAGGAAGAAGCTGATACCCACTTCGTTGTGAGGATTACTAATTGCTTGGTTCAGCTTTATCAGCGTTTGAATCAACTTTTGGACTGGAAAACCAGTATTTAAGTGACGGCGGCGGAGAATCTCATAGTTTGGGTACACAGGAATAAAAGCAAAGCGGCGGCGGAGGGCATGATCGACGAGTGCAATTGAGCGATCTGCTGTGTTCATCGTACCGATAATTCGTACATTGGCGGGAATGCTGAACACCTCACCTGCAGCCAAAGGTATTTTTTCGTCGCGATACTCCAACAGATACATCAACTCACCAAAAACGCGGGCAACATTGGCACGGTTAATTTCATCTATAATTAGTACGCAAATATCCTGACGACAACATGCCTTGTAACAGAAATCAAGAAACCGTCCATTAACCAGTGGATAATCCAGTTCTCCATCTATTCGTTGTGGGCGAATACCTTGTACAAAGTCCTCATAAGTATAGGCGGGGTGAAACTGGACAAGATCCACAAAACCATCACTACCACCAGTCAAATATTTAGCCAGTTTTTTGGCAATATATGTTTTACCTGTGCCTGGAGGTCCGTAAAAAATTGCCTGCTTTTTACGCTCTATTGCCTTTAACCAGTTTAACAGTGTTTCCTGTTCAATTCCAGTATCTAATGCACATTGACTGAGGGAATATTCTGGTTGCATTTCTACTGCTTCAACATCAGAAGAGAGTTCGCTAACTTCATCAATTGGGGGACGTTCTTTACAAGCATTGTCATACTTTTTAACAGCAACCAGCCAATGACAAAACATATCAAATAAGTCATCGTCTCGCATAGATGGTACACCAGTCTGACGCATCTCAGGAGCCAATTCTTCAATTAATTTTTGTCCGGTTGCGTTAATAGCTGGATACTCTGTTAGCTTCTGAGTATAAGATTTTCCTGTTAAGTAATTGATAACCTGTCGTGATGTGTTGGTAATGAGTAAAAAGTCATCCGGTCGGAGTGCATTCAGGATAGGTGTGAGCATTCCTATTTGGAAACTTTTGGTAGAAGGTAATTTTGAAAAATCCTGACAAGCTTCTCGCAACTGAGTTGGGTTTTGATAACAGTGACGGACGAAATGAAAAATGGCTTGAGCTATATTCGACCAGTCTTGTAATTTTGTCCAAACAGCATCTTCAAACCACCTTTTAATGTCTTTGTCGGTTGTTGAAGCATGATGTATCCAGAAATTTTTTTGACTGTTGTTAGCTGTTGGTGGGTAGGGGAGAAGTTGTTGCAGGACGATGACGTCGGCTATATTTTCTGTGGACTCATAGTTTGAGGCGATCGCTTGAAAATTCCCCCTTCCTTTCTCACGCTGCTCATGGTAAGCCTTTTGATGACGCAATCCAGCAGGAGTATAAGGGTAAGAACTGATAAATTCTTCAAATAACCTGATAAATTCGTGCTTCTTCTCTAAAAGAAGAACTTTTTTGTCCTTATTGAATTTAGTTTTACTCATATAACTGTTGTTTATACTAAAAAGTATAAAACGACCCAGCGATACTGAGTCGAAAAGAAGCAAACCAAAAAATAAAAAATTGGAAATCAAGCTGATTGTTGGGTTTATTGTATCGCCTGTATAACTGCTGAGGCGATCTCAGACATGACTTTCTCGCGCACTTCCAGAGGGGCTTTTGAACCTGCGATGAATACGGCGATCGCCACACGCTTTCCATCTGGGGAACTCGCGATTCCAACATCATTTGTCGCAGTACCTATCCCGAGAACATCTGGACCAGTACCTGTCTTGTGTGCAATTGACCAATTATTCGGTAGCCCTGCTTTTAGCCGCTTCTGTCCTGTTGGAGAATCAGTCATCATCTTTAGTAACAAAGTGGTAGAGTTCTGGGACAATAGTTTATTCGAGTTCAGCCTTGCCAAAAGGTCAACCATACCTTCAGGAGTCGCAGTATCTCGTTCATCGCGAAGGTACTTTTCCAGAGCAGCTTTCTTGACGCGATCTGGAATATTCTGCACAGCTTCTGCCCATTTTTGCTCGTCAGCCAATTCGGGTTGAAAGTTTTTGAGTCCCACACAATCCGGCTGTAGCTGCTGCTCTAATCGATCAACGCGAACGTTGCGAATTTGCAGCTTATTTAAGATAGCATTGACTTGCTTAGGTCCACCAAGCACTCGCACCAAAGCGTCAGCTGCAGTATTATCACTCATTCCCACAGAGCGTTCTAGAACGTTTCGCAGTGGTAACTGTACTCTATCACCTTTGAATTCCTTGATGATAGGACTCGATCCAGGAGCAAGATCCCGACGCATAATGGTGACTAATTGCTTAAACGAAATCTTGCCCTCGTCTAGTTGTTTTAAAATGGCTATGGCAGAAGGAAGCTTATACACGCTTTGCATGGGAAAGCGCTGCTTACCATTGAGAAACCAGCTTTGACCGTTATTAAGATCCAAAACCCCAATACCAACCCTACCTTGAGCGGCTGAAATATCGAGATTTTTTAACCGTTCTTGAAATAATGTCGTGTTGGACTGTGCTATTGCTAACTCAGGGCTAACTCCCATCATTCCATCTGCAAGTGACGAGGTTTGATGAATTTGTTGCTCAAGTTGCTGTGAGGATGACTCAGTGATGCTTGAAGATAAAGGGCTTAGAGATGGTTCTTGTGCTTTGAGTGGAAGCAGCATCAATGTCAGCAGAATCACTGCTGCAAACGAAAGCCAAAAACGACGTACAAAGGCTGAAAACATTTGCTGTTAAATTTCTGGGTGTGAATATTTGTTCTACCGTATCATCGACTTTATTGATGTCTTTTATGTTTCTGGTGAAAACTGTAGTAATCACTGTTAGTCTAAACTCCAGATACAAGTATCGGAGGATAATAGAAATAAGTAGCAACCTTGATACTCACTCTGACTGGTTTGTTATAGCTGCTGGATTTTCCCCGCCTAAACTCATAATAATTTTATATTCTCTCTCATTAAGATAGCGATAGCTTTGAGGTGGACGCAAATAAGATAGTTTCTCCCGTAAACGATATAAATCAATAGGATTTTCAAACTTTTTGACATTTCTTAAAAAAATTCCGACGGCAACGGTTGCTCCTTCATAATATTTATAAAAGTCTTGATAATTGATGCCAGCATGGTCTTTAACTTCCTTCCAAAAATGTTTTAGTTCATCAGTAGTAGCTTCTTTCTCAATCACAAAATCTACTTCAAAAAAACCTAAAAAACTTTTTGTAGGGGATGATACATAAACAAAGACAAGATCGCCTTTATTCAATCGAGTCCTAACTCGACGTAGTTCCACCTGCTTAGTTCGTTCTTCAAAAATTTTATGGGCATATTTAGGTTTAATTGAAAGGAGAAGTATGTTACATGGCATGAAAAAAATATATTTAAATTCATCTAATACCTAAATTATACACTCTCATAAAACCATTCTCCGGAAGTTTATAAGGGCAAGCAAGTAAGAGTTTATCTTGTTCTAAAATCCGATGTAGTTCTTGTAAGGAGACAGGATTCTTAAATAATTCCGTATCACTAAATCTAATTGCCATGATGTCACCATTTTTATCTGTTGGTATCTTCTCAACATGACTTAACTTATAAACACCTAATCTTTGAAAACGTCGGTAAAGTTCTTTGGGTTTACCAATAATGACCTCATCTACATAAGAACAAGCACGAATATAACCAACATCGTAGAAACCTTTACCTTTTCTCTCACCTTGAGTTTCACTTACATACCAGAGAATTCGACAAGGAGCATTCAAGCCCCTTGAGTTTTTTACGGAGCGATAGTAGACAGCTTCACGATTAAATGATAATTCCGGCTTAGCTCCAAAATCAGGGAAAGGAAGCATTTGATTTGCTAAATGTTCATCAAATAAATCTTTTGCCCATATAGGTTGAATAGGAATAATAAATGTAGGAATTCCCGAATCACTGATTTTTGCAGGAAAAAGGAAGCGTTCAATATCTACTAAGGCTTGAGCATCTTTGATTATATGTTCTTCTAGATTCTTCGCAATGACCATAAGAAAATTATATTCATCTCCAAGATGTGATACCAAATGAGTGAGATATTCCGAGAATTCAGAAGAAGATTTGACAACTGGTAAATTTGCCTTCAACCATCCGTTTTTAACTTGCACAAAAGCATCTTCTTGAATAGCTGTGAGCACAGCTTCCTCTAGGTAGGGGTCAGTGATTCTTGTAAATTGTCGCTGTTCTCTAGCAGACAGACATATGGATTTAAAAATCAAATGATGTGCAAGAGTAGAGGAAAGTTTGTTATTTCCAACTCGAAGCATTAATATTTCTAGCTCGTCTTTTTTCTGCCTTCCATATACAATTAAAGCAAGCGGTTGATTGACTTCTTCTCTCACGAGAACACATTCAAACTTATCTGATTCTGCTAAAAACCGCCGTAAATGTTGCTGAAACTCAGTTTGATATTCATCTCTTTGAGAGTTTTGAAAGTAGTTTACCAAAAAGTCTTCTTCCCCAATTTTTACTCGTGTTTGCTCTAAGCATGTGCCAGAAAGACGTACAGGTTGATAGTCAGGTTTATGCCGAAGTTCGTCTAGTTGATTTATCAGTTCGTCAGGATGAATAACTGATAATATAAAACTTTCATGAATTCTATTTCCTAAGTCTAGTAATTCCTCATCTTTCGTCAACAATAAATGAGAATCGGATGTAATAGCCCTAGCAATATAACGCAACTTATATTCATTAAATTCAACTTGGTACTTTTTTAAAAAGTTTTGTAAAAGAATCTGGTTTATTTCCATTTTTTGATTGTCACAAGGTAAGCAGGGAAAAGTTTCTGCAAAGCTGCGCAGGCTGTTTCTCTCATGAGTCTTTTCAATTTTGTTAATTTGATTGAAAATTTCGTCATTGATGCACAACGTTAACTCAGTCTGTATCCAATCAGCTAGTAAAAAAAATGGTTCTTCAGTATCAAAATTTTCGTCTTTGTGTAAGTCAAAGAAAATATCAGGAGCAATCATCACACATAACTTTGACTCAAGTTGCTGCTCAATAATTCTAGAAAATAGAGGAAGAGGATTGTGTTCCAAAACCCAACGAGTAAGAATTGTTTTCTTCTTTTTACTCCTCCCTTCTAAATCCTCGCAAGCAATAAAGCCAAAGCTCGACCACATTCCTTGTAGATTATAATCCCGACGACAACTTAGCTTAATTCCGCGAGAAGATGTTGTTATTTGTTTGAGGCGATCGACAAGTTGTTTGGCTACTCCCTTACCCCGACATGAAGGATCAATACACAGATGAGTGATAGTGAACCAGTCATACGAACGTCGATACAACAGGTAACCAATGCAGCCAGCTTCAGAATCAAGCGCTACAAGGATTTGACGATGCGTTGCTCGTTCTTCAAATGCTCCTTTAGGCAAGTTACCAAGTGTTTTTGAGTTTGCTCGCCACAGTTTTATGACTGTTGCTAGGTATGGAGAATGATTATCTATTGCTTCAATCTTGATCTGTGCGTTAGTTGTCACTTTTTGGTTTCCTTGGACAGTTTCATAGCTGCAATATCTTTCATAGTAAATCCGTCACCTTGTGAATATAGTTGGTATTACAGCGTTCCGTGCGGAGATTATTTGTGGGGATATTCTGAGTTGGTGTGTTCTTCTTATACCAATTTTAAAAAAGAATGCGACAGATACACACTCCCAAACCCTTGCGATGTCTGACTTTCTTCATTTTGAACTTTGAATTTTGAATTTTGAATTGGTATTAGCTACCCTACGGGAAGCCGCTAGCCCCTAAGGGGGCGCTGCGCAAACGCGTCTACACTCCGTTACGCTCGTAATGACATTTTACGTTTAATTAGGTTGACCTACTTATCTACTCTTCACTCTTCAGTAAACCCGTAGAATATACATCTAAAAATAACGTCGCTTGCTGCTGCGTGCGGAGAATAGAAGCAGGACAATCTGCAGTAATATCCCCCTCCAATATCTGTTTCACTATCTTCGCCTTACGTTTTCCTGGTGCAAGACAAATGATTTTTTTTGCCGAACAAATCATTGGGAGAGTAACAGTAAAAGCGTATTGCGGCACACTTTCCAAACTGGAAAAATATCCTGTATTGACTTGTTGCTGACGGTTCACAGTATCCAGCTTTACAAGTTTCAATGTATGGGGATCGTTAAAATCTGCTACTGCTGGATCATTAAAAGCCAAGTGCCCGTTTTCACCAATACCTAGACAGCATAAATCAATGGGTTGTGCTTGCAGGAGTTTGGTGTAGCGATCGCACTCTGCCAAAGGTTGCATAGCATCACCTTCTATATAGTGAAATTCCTTGGGACTAACCCGCATTTCAACCCGTTCCCGCAGATAGCGCCGAAAACTCGCCGAATTATCCGCAGAAATGCCCAAATATTCATCCAGATGGAAACAGGTAATCCGTGACCAATCTACACCACTCAATGCTATCAAAGCATCAAGAAATTTCATCTGGGAGTTGCCCGTCGCTAGCAATAAAGCTGCAGTATCCTTTTGCTGGAGGGTGTGCTGCAAATGTTTTTGTACAATTCCCGCTACATCCTGCGCCAGTTCAACTTCAGAATTATAAACTTGCACCTGTAAAGCATCGACGCGAAAAGAATTTTTGGCGGTTGACATCGGAGTATACAGAATATTTTCAGACAAACTCAAGAATGCAGACAGATTCACCGACCTCGCCCTAAAAGGGACGAGGATTGCCCGAACCAATTCGGGCAACGCAAGCGGTGAATAGCCCAGCCCTTGCCTAATTCTGGCACAGACCTCCGGATGCTTCTCCAGTCCGGATTCATCTCTAAGCTTGATTGGTCAAGCGTTGGGTAATGCCAAGACATCTTGAATTAGGTGGGCGAGGAGACTAACTACGGGTTTGCTGGTTCCTGGGATTATATCCATTTAAAAACCAGCATTCAAATATAAAGCCGTGCTAAAAGCACGGGGTTTCTACCCAGGTTTTTCGATGACAAACTAGAACAAAACAATGTAAAATCTGTAAAGAAACTTTACAAGAGTTTACACCTTAAATACCATGCTAGCTGCAATTCTCTTTGACCTAGATGGAACGATCGCCAACACTGACCCCATACACTACCAAGCTTGGCGGGAAATGCTGATGGGCTACGACATGGACATTGATGAAACATTTTATAAATCCCGAATTAGCGGGCGGACGAATCCACAAATTATAGAAGACCTCCTGCCACAATTATCACCCGAAGAAGGTGCAAAGTTTGCAGACGAAAAAGAGGCTCTTTTCCGCCAAAAAGCCAAGACTATTCTCAAACCTCTAAGCGGATTTTCAGAACTCATAGCATGGACAGATGCGCATCAACTGAAACGTGCTTTGGTAACGAATGCTCCTAGATTAAATGTCCAATTCGTGCTAGAAGTTTTGGAAATAAAAGAAGTCTTTCACACAGTTGTCATAGCAGAAAATGAAATAGCTGCAAAACCAGATCCTGCACCTTACCAAGTTTCCTTAAACAGGTTCGGTATCACAGCAGAACAAGCAATAGCACTAGAAGATTCTCCCTCTGGAATTCGTTCTGCTGTGGGCGCTGGTATTCGCACTATTGGCGTGACAACGACTCAGGAGTCAAAAGTTCTCCTGTCACTTGGGGCATTTATGACAGTTCCAGACTTCACTGATTTGCAACTGTGGACACTTCTCAACTCGTCGGTACAGGAAGATGTGGCTTGTCTAGATTTATAAAGTTTGGCGGGATGTGTGGAAACCTGATCGAAGAGGCAGGGGCAGGGAGCACAGGGAGCAACACCAGAAAAAATTACCCTGCCATGTAGGTTTGATGCCCCTTCTTTCAAGAATGGAGAAGAAAAAATTGTTGAGAGACGCAAGGCAGAGCCAGCGCTTGACTAGGGTTGCAAATAGACCAAAATCTGATTTTTGCCAAGAATATATTATTTTCAACCTTTAGATAGATGCTTATCTAGTAAATTGTGAATTATGCGAAATTTCCCAGAATGACTTAAGAAAATATAAATTTAGTGAAAAATTTGATTTTTTACTAAATCACTCTTGACAAAACCTTTGATTATAGAATAAAACAAAACAGTACATTCATATACAGATTTAGTTAGAACTTGTCTTCTGTGATAACTTCTCAATTTATCAAAATCTTTTGATGAAAAAAGAGTTAGTGGTTGGCATCTTCAACTAGCAGATATTGCAGTTAAGTTTAACTGTTGCTATTTTTACACCCTTGAAGCTGTTTTCAAACTTTTTGCAACGCCACTTCATCACCCTACATTTCTGGAGGATAAGTTATTAAACAGTTAGGTAGAATTCATGAAAATCATCAAAACTTATGCAGAGGAGTTTTGTATTATTTATCCATATAGGATGAATAGTAGAACATGATTCTATCTGTGCACAGACATGAAAATAAGCTGTGCAGTTCTTGGGTTACAGCGGTTTTTAGGTAAGGTGGGCATTGCTTATCAACATCTCAAATGTCCATCATATAAGCTTTTAGGAGCACTGGCTCCCCTAGGATTTGTGGTCTAACCATAGAATCAGCGCTGCAACTAGTAATACCAAAAAAATCCCACCTAGAACTACTTTTTTCCCCTGGCAAATGTCATTTGCAGCTTTGATAACAGGGGTAGTTAAACCTGATTTGGGATGTTCTTTTCAAGGAACGTAATCATCTTTTTGCTAACCACTATAGTTAATTAGATAAATAACAGCTACCTATCTGATGTACTTTTCAGACAAATTGATTCTACGTCTGTAAAAACTGCGCGTCCGAGATTTCAGAACAGATGTGGAAGCATTTTTCCACCTGCTTAAATTTGACAATCACTGCTCCAGAATTCTGTTAAAAAATTCAGGTAATGTAATGATTTTTGAGATTTCTGACTTTTATGAAAGCAAGTTTTTAACACCTTGTCAGCGTCAGGTTTTGTTGAAGAATTTGCAAGCTAATTTGCAACCAGAATACCGTCGGAGGATAGAAATTATGTTGCTGGCAGATATGGGTAAATCGCAAACCCAAATCTGTAAGATTTTAGGTTGTTCTCAGGAGATGGCGCGGTATTGGATCACCGTCGCACAGCTAGGTTTGGCGGACAAATGGCAGGAACGACCGATAGGTAGACCGAAGATTGTCAACGACCAATATATCCAAAGGTTAAAAGAATTGTTTAGTCATAGTCCGCGTAAATATGGTTATGCATTTAGTTCTTGGACATCTCAATGGTTAAGCAAACATTTAGCAACTGAATTTGGGATTGAAATCAGCGATCGCCACATCAATCGCCTGCTAAAACAAATGGGGCTTTCTACACAACAGAAACGCTCTTCTAAAAAGCAAGCAACTAAAGACACCAAGGAAACTGGCATTCGGATCTGTGACTTGCAATCTCACAGTGAGCCTAGTTTTCATTGGTTATTCAATCATCATGCAAATTAATAACTAACTCTTGGGATGGAGAAGAAATCATGTCATCAGGGTTTTCCCAAGAACAACTGAGTCAACAACTCATGACTTTCTTAGGAGAGAAGCTTTCACCAAAGGAAGTGATGAATTGTTTAAAAGAAGTGGAAATTGTCGAACCACCTGTAGCAAAGCTGTTTTGGCAATCAACAGACTCTCAGCCGGGAATTTATATAGTCCTTGCGGGTAAAGTGCGACTGCTGGATAGTTCTGGTAACTTAATCTCCACTCTTGCAGCAGGATCATCATTTGGTGAGGTGACTCTGTTTGCAGAAGAAGGCTTTATTCCTTACGCTGCTAGAGCTTCACATAACTTAAAACTCTGTTATATCAGCGCAGATGCATTGCAGATTTTGATGGAGAAATACCCCAAAATCCGCGATCGCCTGTTGAAAAGCACAGAACTTTGGGATTTGCAGTTGTTGTATCAAAATCAACACCCAAATACACCTGTTCATAACATATTTCAAGCCTTCTCCCTGTTTGAAAGGCATTCATTCAATAAATTTCAAGAAATTGAGGTAGATCCAGATACTAAGTTATGGCTGTTACATCGAGGCAAACTACAGCGTTCTGACGGTAGTTGTTTGACTTCAGGCAAAATCTATGCTGTTCCACAAGATACTTGTTGGCAAGCGACTCAACCAACAATTCTGTACAGTCTCCGGAATTCTGCTTGGCTTGCAGCAGTGCAACACTTGCCCCAATTAACAGAATTGATTGCTTCTGATTCTAAACAAATTACAACTGAGGAAAACGAAGCGCCGCCTCAGACTTCATTTCCACAAAGACGTACCAATAGCAGGAAAGTCATTCCATTTCCCTCGCACGCCGCCCCCCCAAAACAAAAGCGACAGCGACGTGTCTAC
>NZ_QMEB01000061.1:19675-25403 GCF_012912135.1 Brasilonema bromeliae SPC951
GTCTACTTCCCTAGCCCTCAGGTAAAAGCAGGACATTTATGGGCACACCTGACGAAACGCTATCCCTTCTTTGAACAACAAAGTGCCTCAGACTGTGGTGCAGCGTGCCTTGTGATGATGAGTCGCTATTGGGGTAAACGCTTTAGCATCAACATATTGCGGGATTTAGCTAACGTCAGGCGCACTGGGGCATCTCTACAAGGTTTAGCAGTAGCAGCAGAAAGTATCGGTTTTGCGACTCGTCCAGTGAAAGCCAGCCTAGACAAATTGGCACAACAACCTCTACCAGCGATCGCCCACTGGGAAGGCAAGCATTACATCGTCGTCTATGAAATCACTCCAAAACAGGTAATTGTCGGCGATCCTGCCATCGGTCAACGCACCCTCAGTTATGCTGAGTTTAAAGCAGGGTGGACTGGTTATGCCTTATTAGTGCAACCGACAGCAGAACTCAAAGAAAGCCAAGAAGCGAGTACACCATTCTGGCAGTTCTGGGAGTTAGTCAAACCACATTGGCAAGTCCTGCTGGAAGTCTTCATCACTTCAGTCTTTATCCAGCTGTTTGGACTCGTCACGCCTCTGTTCACCCAGTTACTGTTAGACAGGGTGATTGTCCAAGGTAGTACCCTCACCTTAACTGCCATTGGGTTAGGGTTGCTGATTTTTGGTTTGTTCCGCGTCGCCATGAACGGACTACGACAATACCTGCTAGATCATACAGCGAACCGGATCGGAGCAGCCCTGATGGTAGGTTTTATCAAACATACCTTCCGCCTTCCCCTAGCCTTTTTTGAGTCGCGTTACGTCGGCGATATTGTTTCTCGCGTTCAAGAAAACCAAAAAATTCAGCGTTTCCTGACTGGCGAAGCACTGTCAATCATTCTTGATTTACTGACGGTGTTTATCTATGTGGGTTTGATGTTTTGGTATAGCTGGCAGATGGCATTGTTAGTGCTGTTGATTGTGCCGCCATTTTTTATTCTGGCGCTGGTTGCTACACCTTTTTTTCGCCGCATCAACCGTGAAGTTTTTAATGCCTTAGCCGACGAGAACAGTTATTTAATTCAAGCCCTGACAGGAATTCGCTCGATTCGTTCAATGGCAATTGAACAAACGGTGCGCTGGCGTTGGGAAGAACTGCTAAATAATTTGATCAAAAAAATGTTTGGCGGACAAGTCATTGCCAACCAACTGCAAGTTCTCAGTTCTACCATCGAATCAGTGGCAAATACAGCATTATTATGGTTTGGAGCATGGCTGGTGATTCACAACCAACTGACAATTGGGCAACTTGTAGCCTTCAATATGTTGTTGGGTAACATCATTCATCCTTTCCAACGCCTGACAGTGCTGTGGAATCAAGTACAAGAAGTGATGGTTTCCACCGAACGGATTAATGATGTTCTAGAAGCCGAACCAGAAGAAGACTTACAACATCAACCACGCCAATCTTTGCCAAGACTACGAGGTTACATTCGCTTTCGTGATGTGACTTTCCGCTATCACCCAGAAAGTGATATCAACGTACTGGAAAACCTCAGTTTTGAAATTCAGCCTGAGCAAACTGTAGCGGTTGTAGGGCGTAGCGGTTCCGGGAAAACAACTCTTTCCAAGCTGATTTTGGGTTTATATACCCCGACAAATGGCAAAGTATTGATTGATGGTCATGATGTGACAACTCTTCAGATGCGATCGCTACGACAACAAATTGGTGTTGTCGATCAAGAAACCTTTTTGTTTGGTGGTACGATTCGGGAAAACATTAGCATCGCTCACCCAGAAGCCACTTTAGAAGAGATTACCGAAGCAGCGAATCTTGCAGGGGCTTCAGAATTTATTCAGCAATTACCTATGGGTTACGAAACCCAAATCGGTGAAGGCGGCGGAATGCTTTCTGGTGGACAACGCCAACGTCTAGCAATTGCTCGCGCTTTATTAGGTAATCCCCGGTTTTTAATTTTCGATGAAGCAACCAGTCACCTCGATGCGGAATCAGAACGCATCATTCAAAACAATTTGAAAACGATTCTCCAAGGACGTACCAGCTTGATTATTGCCCATCGACTTTCTACGATTCGCAATGCTGACTTGATTCTGGTATTAGATCAAGGTGTGTTGGTGGAAAGCGGGACTCACAAGGAATTAATCGCCAAAAAAGGTCATTACTACTACCTCAATCAACAACAACTTGCTCAAGTAGGCTAAATCAGTTATCAGTGAACAGTTACCAGTCATCAATCATAAATAGTGGTAACTGCTAATTGATAGCTGATAACTGCTAATTAATAACTGATAACTGAAATTAAGCTATGGCTTATCCATCCAATAATTCATCATCACCATTCACCCCAACCGATGATCAGCAACTGAGCACTCCACCTAATGTAGTTGAGGAAAATAATAATGTAGCAGTTGCCAAAGATTGGTTTTACGGTACTGAAGAACTACTAGATGCTTTACCTCGTCTTTGGACGCGCTCTTTGTTATATTTGCTGATAGGTTTTAGTGCGATCGCCTTACCCTGGGCAATGCTGTCTCAAGTTGATGAGACAGGAACTGCTAGAGGACGTATCGAACCACTAGGCGCAACACAAAGATTAGATTCTCAAGTCACCGCCAGTATCACTGCTGTCAGGGTGAAAGAAGGAGAGCAAGTTCGAGCCGGACAGTTACTGGTAGAACTACAATCAGATGTAATGCAAACCGACTTGAAACAGGCGCAGGCAAAGCTAGAAGGACTCATAAATCGGCAAGCACAACTAGAACTCATCAAAAACCAATTGCTACTAGCAATTCGCGTCCAAGAGCAACAAAACCAATCCCAAGAATCAGAAAAAATTGCCCAAGTTAATCAAGCAAAGCAAAACCTGGATGCAAAACAGAGTACCTATAACTTACAAAAATTGGAAAAACTGGCTTTAGTAGATCAAGCTAAGCAGCAGATTAACAGCACTCAGAATGACCAGAAGTCGGCCCAAAGTCGTTTGAGTATAGATTCAAAACAAGTCAAACGCTTTAGCAAACTCGTGAAGGATGGTGCGGTTTCCGCAAATCAAATTGACCAACTCAGAAAAGAAGAAGAAGAAAGCAAACGACTCAACCAAAAAACGCAATCGGATATCAAACAAGCCCAGCTACGCTTCCAAGAAGAACAAAACCGTTATCAGGCAACTATGCGTCAAGCCCAGGTAGATATTCAGGTAGCAAAACTGAGACTGCAAGAGAGTCAAAGCAGCTATCAAAGTATTATTCAAGCTGGGAAACTAGCTGTTTTTAAAAATCAGGAACAATTAAAAGACCTGCACACACAAATAGTGACTCTGAAATCAGAAATTGCTCAAACCAAAAACCAAATCGATTCCTTAAAGCTGCAATTAGAGCAACGAGTTATGCGATCGCCCGTTGATGGTGTCATTTTTGATTTACCCATCAAAAAGCCTGGTGTCGTCGTACAACCCGGTCAGATCATCGCCCAAATTGCCCCTAAACAAACTCCCTTTGTACTTAAAGCCAATATGCCTAGTCAACAAAGTGGTTTCTTGAAATTAGGAATGCCAGTCAAAATCAAGTTTGACGCCTATCCCTTCCAAGATTATGGAGTCGTTCCAGGGCGAGTGATTCGGATTTCACCAGACTCCAAAATTCAGGAAACTCCCCAAGGCAAAATAGAAACTTTTGAGTTGGAAATATCCTTGAATCAGCCTGATATCCAATCTGGTAACAAACATATTCCCTTAACCCCTGGTCAAACAGCAACAGCAGAAGTTATTGTTCGTCAGCGGCGCGTGATTGATTTCATTTTAGATCCGTTTAAAAAGCTGCAAAAAGGTGGTTTAGAGCTTTAACCAACAGTTAACCAGTTATCAGTTATCAGTTATCAGTTACCAATGATAACGCTACGGTGTACACACATCTCGCTCAAAACCTCACCCTCGCTTGAATCGGCGCTAAAATCTTTCCCTCTCCTTACCAAGGAGAGGGATGCCCGACAGGGCAGGGTGAGGTTCCGAAGGAATTTTGATTAATTCGATGACTTGTGTGTACACCCTTACCCCCTTACCCCCTTACCCCCTTACACTCCTAATTGTTGACTCTAAACCTGATTTCTTTCGTACCCATCAAAAAATTGTTAATAATCAGAGGAATAAGATGATGTTAAAAGTGTTGAATGTGTCTGGTAAAGAAATGCTAGAGCAACTGAAACTTTCCTGCCAGATTCCTGGTTTATTAGATGCGATCGCAACACGCAAAATTATTTTTGATGCAGCAAGAACTGCAGGGATTAAAGTAGAAGTACAAGAACTCCAACAGTCAGCCGATAGCCTGCGGACAGCGAATAACCTACTGAAAGCGGAAGATACTTGGGCGTGGCTACAAAAACATCATCTTTCTTTGGAAGAGTTTGAACAATTAGCCGAAATTAACCTACTATCTGCCAAGTTAGCGAATCATTTATTTGCAGATAAAGTGGAATCATTCTTTTATGAACACCAACTGGATTACCTGGCAGCAGTTACTTACGAAGTCATCTTAGATGATGAAGACTTAGCTTGGGAACTTTTTTATGCACTCACTGAAGGTGAAATGAGTTTCCAAGACATGACTCGTCAACACATCCAAAATCCAGAACTTCGCCGTACTGGCGGATATCGTGGAATAAGACCTCGTAAAGATTTTAAACCGGATATTGCCGCTGCGCTCTTTGCCGCTAATCCTCCTCAGTTACTCAAACCCATAGTCACTACACAAGGAATCCATCTCTTGAGGGTTGAGGAAATCATTCGTCCGGAATTAGATCAGCAGTTACGCTTGAAGATTATGAGCGACTTTTTTTCCACTTGGTTAAAGGAACAAATGGCGCAAATAGAAGTTATTCCACATTTTGAATCAGATTCCTATTCTCCACCAGTCCAGGAATTACTGAAGCTAGCTTAATCGGTATAAAACAATTTTTAAAAACCAGATACAATTGGTATCTGGTTTTTAATTCACAACAATTATCAATGACTTCTGAACAGAAAAACTCGGTTTTGCAAAACTTACCGAGTTTATAATGTATGATGTATGAGTCTTGAGTTATTGAGATTTTCTTATCATTTTTTAAATGAACTATCTGTGACTATGAGGTAAATCAGATAAGCAGCAAATGCTTTTAATAAGGTATTTGCGAATATACTAAAAGGATTACCACCCATGACAGATGCAGACTCAGTTTCAGATAGTTCATTTAGAAATGTTTCAGATTCTGATAAAATTTGGCAACTCGTCGAATTGATATCAAAAATTGTGATTTTAGCCATTGTGATTTTTTGAGTTATAAAAGTTAATTAGTGATCAGAATTTTTGGGAAACATGAAATTTATAGAGATAGGTTTTACCCATCCCTATAAACAATACTAATAAACTAGTTATTTACGTTATTTCGCTAGTTCGGCAATCGCTAAAATTGCTGTACCCTTCAAGAATGAATTTTGCAAAATTTTAGAAATTTCTATTACGAATCCACCGTAGCTGCTCGCAAAAGTTAGCGCATCACCACCACCGTTAACAGAGGAAGACTCTGTTTCAGCTACTTCATTGATAAAGGATTTTGAGTCGAATGCCAGGTCGGAAACTGTGATTTTAGACATAAATTTTTCCTGATTTTGTAGTTACTTGGATTAAGCTCTTGCTTAACCCTTGCATCTATTTTTAACGATATAAAATCGAAATTCAAGGAGTTGAAATT
>NZ_QMEB01000421.1 GCF_012912135.1 Brasilonema bromeliae SPC951
CCCCACACCCCACACCCTGTTTGCTGTAACGAAATGTAAAATCGACAAACAGTTTAGAAATAGGTCATTTCAAAGTTTTTACAAAACTCAACATACATTATTTTAAGCCGCTCGCGATCGCGAGCGGCTTAAAACAGAAAGCTCATCACTCATCACTCTCAAGCTCTTCTACCTTATGAAGCCCAAGTTCAGCAGTTCCTGGGGAGACGCCAGCAAGTCAATTGCCACAAAGAAAATCTTGCCTTGAGAATCGAGCAAGAACCGCTATGCTAGGTTTATGCCAACACTGTCACTAAACCAGGGAGTTTGCACTTTACCCGTCACTTTAATCTGGGTAAACCCTCCTTCCGCAGGCTCAGAAACCCCCTGCTCAGGTATCAGCTTGAGCCCGTAGCATTCTTCACGCATATACGCGAGGATGGATTCATGACCGACAATTGGTTCTTGGAAAGGTGATTGCAGGGCACCATCTTCAGCAAATAAAGCCACAGCCGCTTGGAAGTCAAAAGCGTTCATATTCTCCATGTAGCTCAGGACTGTCAAGTTGTCGATGCCCTGAATGCTGACCTTAGCTCGTGGTGCGATATCTTTAGGTGGAACCACAGGTTCTTTGACTTTTTGAGTGCCAACAGTTGGGGCATACCCCATGTTGATCACAATATCCTGTAATACGGCGAGTTGCTGACCCCCTTCAAGTTGACGGATAGCTTGGAGCACACTTGATGCTTTCGCAGACAGTTTATAGCCTTCTGGAATCGGAGCAACGATTCCCTCTTTCATCCACTCGCTTAACTGATACCAGAAGCCCAACTTGACATTCGTGCCGAAAGACGAATAGGTACGGCAGATGTCCGTGTCAGTATGGTTAACGAGATCGCACATAACTTGCGTTTGCTCCAAATCAGGCATCTGCTTGATTTGAGTCAGGGTTTTTTCTGCAAAGACCATGTTGACTACCTGCATAGCAGCGGAAGTGATTGTAACTCCCATCTCGGTATAGGCAAACCAAAGTAAAGCCAACTGATCCTCAGCACTGAGTTGATTAAATGATTCAACGGTCGCTGGAACCGCATCAGCAACTTGAGTGTCAGGAAAAATGGAGCGTGCAGACAAGGGTAGTAAATGACATTTTTCAAAATCTCCAGAACGTTTAGGACATTGATTTGTTGGTAGTGTTTCAAAAATAGTGATGCTAACTTGCCAATGTTGGATATAACTGCTTTTCGAGACTTAGCTCACCATGTTTCGGGACATTACCCAAAATGCGTTGAGCGATCAGGTATGAGGACTCTTGGCAAACCACTAAACAGGCAAGCACAGCAAGGAACTCATCAAAATTCAGGGGTTTGGTGAACCACAGGTCAAACCCAGCACACAAAGCACGTTGAAGCATCTTTTGGTTCTTGGCAACTTTTGGTGATCTCGCTTGGGGGAAGGCAGAGGGCAGAGGGCAGAAGGCAGAAGGA
>NZ_QMEB01000062.1 GCF_012912135.1 Brasilonema bromeliae SPC951
AAATAGGACTGCTATATGATCAATCACTCACTTATTGCAATATTCTACTAAACTTTGGAGACACATATGAACTTACTCAAAACCGTTGATGCCAAATTCTTTCACACTGAAATCCCTGCTAAACCAATGGGGAACTATGTTCATTTTATCACGATTCGCGTCACTGAATCCTATCCTTTATTTCAAACAGACGGTGAACTCAATAAAGCAAAAGTCCGTGCTGGAATTGAAAATAAAGAACCTATTAGCCGTTTAGCAATGTTTAAGCGCAAGCAATCCACACCAGAACGTTTAACAGGACGGGAATTACTGCGAAAATACGAAATTGGTGACGCAAAAAACTGTGATTACAATGTAGACTTCAGCAAGACGACTCCTGATTGTATTCTTTATGGTTTTGCGATTGGTGATTCCGGTTCCGAAAAATCTAAAGTCGTCGTAGATACAGCTTACTCTATTACTCCATTTGAAGACTCACATCTCAACGTTACCCTTAACGCTCCTTTTGAAAATGGAACAATGAGTCGTCAAGGGGAAGTGACTAGCAGAATTAACAGCCAAGATCATATCTTACCTCAAATCTTTTTCCCAAGCATTGTTACTTTAAAAGACCCCACAGAAGCCGGATTTATCTACGTTTTTAATAACATTCTCAGGACTCGTCATTATGGAGCGCAAACAACCCGTACTGGTAGAGTGAGAAATGAATTAATCGGAGTGATTTTTACAGACGGTGAGATTGTCAGCAATCTACGATGGACGCAAAAAATCTATGACTTGATGCAGCACAAAGGAGAAATTAATCTTCCAGATCCTCTTGATGAAGATGAAGTTGTAAAAGCTGCTACTGAAGCAATGATTGCTCTGATGAAAGACGAATGTATCACTCATACTGATTTTATTGGTGAATCATTTACATCCCTTTTGAATGAAATCAAATCTATCACCAGTCATGAAACTCAACTGCAAGCTATGTTGACACAAGCAAACGCAGAATCATCTGCATATGCTCAAACATGGGTTTTAAAATCAGCAAAGAAAGAAAGCAAAAAAGATTCCAAGAGTCAGAAAAAAGCTGGCGCTGTTGCGGAGTAAGCAATATGGCAATTATTTACCACTGTCAGCTAGAACTCCACGACAGCTTATATTACGCAACTCGTGAGATAGGAAGACTCTACGAGACAGAACTAGTCATTCACAATTACGCACTTTGCTATGCATTGGGATTAGTAGATAGTGAAATCTACTCTACAACTGTTGCAGAAGAACATTCCTATCGTTACTTTTGTCCTGAACAAGTTCCCAAATATGAGGAGCATCTAACACCGCTCAATCACCAGAGCATTTACATCACTCCAGCGCATTCAATTAACCATACTACAATTCTCAATACCTGGAAGTATGCTAATAACAACTACCACGTTGAAATGGAGAAAACTCAAAAGAATATCCCTAGTTTTGGTAGGGCAAAAGAAATTGCACCAGAAAGTCAGTTTGAGTTTTTTGTAATTTCTCAAAAGCAACTCAGACTGCCAAAATGGATTCGCTTAGGTAAGTGGATGAGTAAAGCAGAAGTACAGACTCAAGAAGTCACCAAATTAGAATTAAAAACTGGTAACTTCTCTTTTCCTTACCCATTGAATCCTCTAGATGTGATGTTTACTCATCAAGTCGTTAGCTACGACGTAGTTAATATGCCTCCTGTGAGTCTGATTCAAAATGTCAGCATTCGCCAAGGGCAATATTACGAGTTTGAAAACCCCAACAAGTCTGAAAAACTACGACTTCCAGCCAAAATGCAGTATCGGTTTAAGGGTTAAATCGTGCAGGGTGGGTAATACTCACCCTAAAATCCAATAATACTAAAATCCAAAATTAAATATGCCCCACAGTCTCGTCCTCAACCTCATCCCCCAATCTCCCATCTACCCCGAATTCCTCACTGGTAGACACTACCACGCCCTATTCCTCACCCTCATCAGTTCAGTCGATAAAGATTTAGGAGACTATCTACACACATCCAACGCCGATAAACCGTTCACCCTTTCCCCCTTACAAGTCACACGAAATCATAAAAGCCATCAACACAAACACCACACCTTGCAATTTTCCCATCAACGCCTAATTCCTCCAGGTACACCCTGTTGGTGGCGTATCTCACTCCTAGACGACAACCTATTTAGCAAGCTGACTCCACTGTGGCTAAATCTTAACCCTGAACACCCTTGGCATTTGGGTTCAGCAGATTTATACATTACTAGCATTCTCGGTACACCACAATCAATGCAACCTTGGGCAAATGCTTGTACTTACACACAATTGTATGAGCAAGCAAAAGAGAGCGATCGCCCAAATCACCCTCTCAACCTCACCCTCGCCACACCCGTAGCCTTCCGCCAAGGAGGATACGATACCATTCTCCCAATTCGAGAATGTGTCTTCAACAGTCTTCTCAGTCGCTGGAATAAATATAGTGGGATTGAATTTACCAACATCCCCATCGAGTCAATTTATCCAAGTTTTGTCAACATCCATACAGAAGTTATTCGTAACTATGACAACAAATTTGTTGGTTGTGTCGGCGAAATAAGTTATCGGATTTTAGGAGATATTGAACCAATCGCAATCAAACAAATTAACGCCCTTGCTGACTTTGCATTATATGCAGGAGTTGGACGTAAAACAACAATGGGTATGGGTATGACACGTCGCTTATCATCAAGTGTTGAAAATTATGAATGAGACAGAATACATTCCAATTGCTTCCTTAAACCAATATGCCTACTGCCCACATCGCTGCTGGCGGATGTTTTGTGCAGGAGAATTCATTGATAACCAATACACAATTGAAGGAACAAGTTTACATGAACGCGTCCACACACTTGGAGAAGGACATCGTGAAGAAACCTGGCAAGTTCGAGCGATTTGGCTCAAATCAGACAAATACAAACTTATTGGTAAATCTGATTTAATTGAATCAGAAAACGGTGAGTTATATCCAGTTGAATACAAGCGAGGACGTAAGGGTGAATGGGATAACGATGAGTTACAAGTTTGTGCCCAAGCTTTATGTCTAGAAGAAATCACAGGACAAACAGTGACGACTGGCTATGTTTACTACGCACACTCACATCAACGTCAATTAGTAGAAATTACGGAAGAATTGCGTCAAAGCACAATCGCCACAATTGAAGCTGTTCAAATGCTTCTACTAACAGGTATTATGCCAAAACCTGTCAAGACAAAACGTTGTGTTGGATGCAGTTTGTACACACGATGCTTGCCAGAAATTGTGGACAAAGTAGGACGGTATCAAGAAGTTTACTAAACCAGAGATTTGACATTTTTGCATCACTTTCAATGAGCCTCGAATTGCTCGCCTCGGAATTAATTCCGAGGCTCAAAGACCAAGTCTACTAAAGTAGACTGAAAAGCTTATGCAGTCATCTTTAGATGACTTTGACTATGAGCCTGGGATTTAAATCCCAGGCGGACGAAAATACTGTTTACTGTTCACTGCTTCATCTCAACTAAATCTTAACACTCACTATGGGCACACTTTACATCACACAAGACGATGCATTTATCGGCAAAATCGATGAGAGACTTCACGTCAAATTCGATAAAAAGACAATTTTAGATGTACCGCTTATCAAAATCGATGGTGTCGTGGTGTTAGGACGCGCCACAGTTTCACCCGCTGCTGTTAATGAATTATTAGAGCGTCAAATTCCGCTAACATTCCTGACAGAAACAGGTCGTTATTTAGGACGTTTAGAACCAGAAGTTACCAAAAATATTTTTGTGCGTAAAGCGCAATGGCAAGCAGCAGGTGATACAGCCCAAGCAATTCATGTCGTTCAAGGGTTTGTACGTGGTAAACTGAAAAATTACCGTAATACCCTTGTTCGTCGTCAACGTGAATGCAACAACCTAGATTTATCTGCTTCTATTGAACGCTTAGATCATGTCATTGTACCCATCGACTCAACTCAAAACATTGATTCTTTACGCGGATTAGAAGGTGCAGGTAGCGCCGCTTACTTTGGCTGCTTTAATCAAATGATTCGCAATACAGGATTCACCTTTACCAAGCGCGTTCGTCGTCCACCCACCGATCCAGTGAATTCTTTACTCAGCTTTGGTTATTCCTTGCTGTGTCATGATGTCCAAAGTGCAGTGAATATTGCTGGGTTTGATTCTTATTTGGGATATTTACATTGCGATCGCTACGGTAGACCCTCACTCGCGTTAGATTTAATGGAAGAATTCCGTCCTTTGGTGGTAGATGCAGTCGTGTTGTCTGCGCTAAACAAGCAATTTCTGAAAGTTGAGGATTTCGTGACGGAACCTTTAAGCGGTGCTGTTTCTCTCACCAACGAACCAAGAAAAACTTTTCTGCGGCTGTACGGACAAAAGAAATTATCCGAATTTAAGCATCCCGTCTTGGGACGCAAATGTACTTACCAGGAAGCGTTTGAACTTCAAGCTCGATTACTGGCTAAATATTTAATGGGTGAAATCGAGAAATATCCACCATTGGTTTTGAAGTAGGCGCAAGAGTCATCAGTTATCAGTTATCAGTTACCAGTTACCAGTTACCAGTTACCAGTTATCAGTTACCAAGTTAAGGGGGGTCAAGAAATCGCTGCGTAGGTAGCTGTTCACTGTTCACTGTTCACTGTTCACTGTTCATTGTTCACTGTTCACTGTTCATTGATTCGGTCAATTTGCCTATGAATGTTGTTGTGTCTTACGATATTTCTGAAGATAAGCGCCGTACAAAAATCCACAAAGTCCTCAAGTCTTATGGGCAGTGGGTGCAGTATAGTGTATTTGAGTGCCAGCTGAGTGATACTCAATATGCAAAGTTGCGATCGCGCTTGCACAAACTCATTAAGCCTGATACTGATAGTATCAAGTTTTATTTTCTGTGCGCCTGCTGTTTTGGTAAAGTCGAACGTATCGGCGGCGAACCACCTCGCGATGACACCATTTTCTTTGCCGAATGCGCGGATGGGTAGGTGTTGGAAAATAGGTTTTGAAAAAAATGGCTGGATTGCTTACAGGACGAGGATTTCTGGGGAAAATTGTTTATAACCATCCGCGCTCCTTGCCTAGACTGGATTTCAGCCATTTCCTGTCAATCAATTTACTTTTTTGCATGCTATCATTAGATCACCCGCGATTTAGAACCTTGAAAACTTTATATAGAGCAGGTCTCAGACTTGGATCGGTTGAAATTTCTCTTACTCCCTATTAGGGATTGAAACAACATTGATCCTAGTGACCCTGAAAAGGGCATCAGTTGAAATTTCTCTTACTCCCTATTAGGGATTGAAACTGGAACCAGAACAAAACTAAACGAATTGCATATGAGAGTTGAAATTTCTCTTACTCCCTATTAGGGATTGAAACAAGGAAGATGAATTATTGACTTATAGCATGTTTCATCGTTGAAATTTCTCTTACTCCCTATTAGGGATTGAAACTTAAAAGTCAATGGTCCAGCATCAATAATTGTGGCGTTGAAATTTCTCTTACTCCCTATTAGGGATTGAAACCGCGCGTACAACAATCGTGAAAAAAAGAAAATAGAGTTGAAATTTCTCTTACTCCCTATTAGGGATTGAAACTTACATTCCAGTTACCGTAGAGGAGGCGATCGCGAGTTGAAATTTCTCTTACTCCCTATTAGGGATTGAAACGATTTGGAATATTGCTCAGTACATATATCAAGAGCAGTTGAAATTTCTCTTACTCCCTATTAGGGATTGAAACAAATTGTTTCTAGATCTACACCTTTTTCCGCCCAAGTTGAAATTTCTCTTACTCCCTATTAGGGATTGAAACAGCTAACAAAGATGGGTTTCAAGGTTTGCGGTTTCCTGTTGAAATTTCTCTTACTCCCTATTAGGGATTGAAACTTTTCAACATAAAACACCACATTAGTAATACTGTTGGTTGAAATTTCTCTTACTCCCTATTAGGGATTGAAACTGCTAGATGATACAGGAAATGAAAGGGAAGACATGTTGAAATTTCTCTTACTCCCTATTAGGGATTGAAACTTGAGGGTATTAGTGGCGCGACCAAACCCCAAGGGTTGAAATTTCTCTTACTCCCTATTAGGGATTGAAACAGGTAGTACCCATACATATTGATAGGGTTTGAACAGGTTGAAATTTCTCTTACTCCCTATTAGGGATTGAAACAATATCTGAGAATTCAGTAAATGCAGAAATCAAGTTGAAATTTCTCTTACTCCCTATTAGGGATTGAAACACGGTTTATACACATTTGAAATTTCTAAAATTCCGTTGAAATTTCTCTTACTCCCTATTAGGGATTGAAACTCTATACCTTCACATTGCACCCATTTACCATTTACAGTTGAAATTTCTCTTACTCCCTATTAGGGATTGAAACTAAAGTCAAGGTCAAAAAGCGCAATTCAACCATGAGTTGAAATTTCTCTTACTCCCTATTAGGGATTGAAACAAGTTCGCTCTTGTGGTTAACTCTCCTGCTGTATAGTTGAAATTTCTCTTACTCCCTATTAGGGATTGAAACAGGCTTCTAAAACTGTCTACTAAGGAAGAAACCAAGTTGAAATTTCTCTTACTCCCTATTAGGGATTGAAACGTAAGCAGTTTCTGTGTGTCAATTCTAAGTAATTAGTTGAAATTTCTCTTTCTCCCTATTAGGGATTGAAACTCAATGAGGTAGACCGAGTATGTATGCTATGGCTTCAGGTTGAAATTTCTCTTTCTCCCTATTAGGGATTGAAACATGAAGTCTGAGAAATTTGGAGTATCTATAGTAGAGTTGAAATTTCTCTTTCTCCCTATTAGGGATTGAAACAATGCCGTACTCAGCACAATTTGAAATATCAACACATGTTGAAATTTCTCTTTCTCCCTATTAGGGATTGAAACAGATCCACCAAGTCCATCAAACGCGCACGGATGTGGTTGAAATTTCTCTTTCTCCCTATTAGGGATTGAAACTAATTGGGATTGCTGCAAAGTTTATCCAACTGCCAGGTTGAAATTTCTCTTTCTCCCTATTAGGGATTGAAACGAAAGGATGATCGTATTTAAAGTTTTCAAATTTGCACCGTTGAAATTTCTCTTTCTCCCTATTAGGGATTGAAACGAACATCCTGTTGCGGCAGTCGATAAACCTGTTGTTGTTGAAATTTCTCTTTCTCCCTATTAGGGATTGAAACCAGCGATCGCCCCTATCGCCATCCCCTCCGGCACATCCGTTGAAATTTCTCTTACTCCCTATTAGGGATTGAAACTAACGGGATTGAAACAGGCGATTTCTATGGAAAGCTTTTCTTCTCCTGTCGCAGACACTGCGCGCCGAGAGTTCCTGTCTGCAGGACTTACGCTAATGCTCAACTACGACAGCGTTAAAATAAACCCATAAATCGTAACGCCATACCCACTCGCCATGTCCCTAGCTAAGGAATTAGACACTCCCCAAGATATCCCAGAAGATGTTATCCTTCCTCCAGGTGATTTATACAGCGACGAGCCTCCCTTGGAAACCGAACTACATCTACGGCAAATAATCCTACTTTTCAAATGCCTGGAATGGTTGTGGCGAGATAAAACAGATTTCTACGCTGCTGGCAATCTTACTATTTATTACAGCCTCAGCAAACGCAAATCAGAAGACTTCCGAGGACCAGATTTTTTTGTCGTGTTGGACACCGAACGCAAAACTCGTAAAAGTTGGGTAGTTTGGGAAGAAGAGGGCAAATATCCGAATGTAATTCTAGAAATTCTTTCTGAATCAACTGCTAATACTGATAAAGAATTTAAGAAAAAACTTTATCAAAATACCTTCCGCACCCCTGATTATTTTTGGTTCGATCCATACACATCAGAATTCGCTGGTTTTCACTTATTAGATGGCAAATATCAACCTTTAGAAGCGAATAATCAAGGGCATTTGTGGAGTCAGCAACTAGAGTTATATCTGGGAATTCATCAGGGTTTATTGCGATTTTTCACAGCATCAGGACAGTTAGTTCCAACACCAGAAGAAGAAGCTGAATCGCAACGTCAGCAGAAAGAATTAGCAATAAGTAAAGCAGAGAGATTGGCTGCTAAATTGCGGGAGTTAAATATTGACCCAGACACAATTTAGCTTAAACGGGCATCATATTATAATGTTGGCAGAGCGTTCGCAATTGCAAATGCCATCAATGGAAAAGAATATCAAAAGGCTAAACGAATTGATATCAAAAGTTGCTGGCAGCATCAAAAATCTGTTGTGCGGTTATGTTTAGTTCGCTTAATGTTGGGGAGGTAATGCGATTGCTTCCCCTGAACTGGGCAACTTGGTACTCACCTTCAACCAACTGGTAGACAGAAATAGTTGGTTGTTTGGGGCTGCCAATAAACGCCCGTCCGCCCAATGCTGCATAATCCACAATCCAGTATTCAGGAATACCCATTTCCTCATAGTCAGCAAGTTTTTTATGATAATCGTCACGCCAATTACTGCTGACCCTTACGGGTTCGTCAGTTGCTTCAACGCGGGGAACCCGCGCAACGCACTGACTCACAACTTCAACCACTAGGGGTACTGATGCTGCGTCCGATATAGTTGACTCTTTTTTCCACAGAGGTTCGTTTATCAAATTGGGACGATTTAATAACAGCACATCTGGTGAATAAGCTGATTTGCCCTCAATTGGTTTAATAAAAGTGGTTTTGGGGATGAAGTAAGGAAGGTTTAAGCGACTATATTCCAAAGTGAGTTTTGTAGCTAAAAATCCAACTACCTCTTCATGATCACCTGTAGGTGGTGCCATCTCAACAATTACTCCATCATGCAATTCATAGCGTCGTTGCGGGTTCTCTGGATACCAGGCAATAAATTCATCGAAGGTTACTTGTTTGGTTAAGGCTTGAGTCATGATAGACTACGTATTCTGCTAGTGGTTCTTTTTTAAATGAACTATCAATCTAAATCGTGACGATTTTGGCTTCATCGGCGGATTGTTTACCTCTCTAGTTTCGCACAGGTATAGCTTAGTGCTGCCAATCTTCCACAGTAACATTAACATGCAGAAGATGCAGAGACTTGTTTTTAAACTAAAATTGCTTCCTTATTCCCAGGGCTGAATCAAAAAGTCTCGCCTGCCCTACTTTCTATTAGAAACTGAAACTCCACAACGATACAACTGATAAGGAACGCCAACGCGATAATGCTGCGAGGAATCTATGGCGCAAGTCATTTTCTGAGAAAGTGTTATCTGCTGCGGATAGTCTCGGCGTTTTCTACCTGGACCAACAAGCCATAAATTAAGATGAGTCGCAGTTGGTGGAGGAAGTTGAGAAAGTTTTTGCAACACAGGTGCAAAGTCTGGTGATTGCTTGAAGAAAGCAACGTGAGAGGAGGAATATTCTTCTGCTTCCCTAAGTGGTTCCAATGCTAAAGCGAAACTTAACCCTAATGCTACATCTTGGTAATCTCTGTATCCTACCACCATTAAAATAGGAATAGAAGGGTTTTGATTCATCTTTCGCGCGACTTGTTCCGGCTCAAATGGTTTTTGAAATACTAAGTTGAAAACAAGAAAAACACAACTAAGAAGACTGACAAGAAAAAGAATGACAAAGGAAGATTTAGGAAGGAAAATTGAATGGTTTCTTGTTTTTTCATTCTTGTTAATTTGATACCAAGTTGCGTTTTGTTGTAGTGGCGCTTTCGGGGAGATTGCTTCCCTCCACTTCGTTTCCCGCCACGGCTTCGCCTCGCGGCTTCGACTCGCAATGACAGCTACTACCTTTGATTGCAACTTGGTATGAGCGAAACTCGCTGCGACTAGGGCACAAAAACTGGGATAATAAACAAAGTGATAGCGGGGAACAGCGGTAATATCTTTGCCGAGGAAATAGGCGATCGCCAAGAATTCCAATAACACCCACACACAGAAACTTAACAAAGTCAATGTCGCTAAATGCGTTGATTGTTTATACCATAGCTGCTTTAAACCTTTGAAAACTTGCCAACCCACCCAAATACCAAACAAAAGCATTAACAACCCAGATACGACTGCAATTGCAAGTGGTTGATTTTCTACAGGTAGAGAAATCACCATCAGCAGCCAGCTAATAAGAGTTTGATAAATTGGGGAAATATGTTGCGGAGGATCCAGCCAACCAGTTTCAGAACGATTGTAGTCATGAAAGACAACTGGTAACCACGGCAAAAAACTGATGACAACAACACTCACACATAAAATGAGTGCTAGCCAAATTTGGCGCTTGTTAAGGATGTTTCCCGAACGCCAGCACATCAGCACCAGTAGTGTTGCAATCTGCGCAATGAAAGCAAGAATACAAAAGTAATGAACATAAAAACTGATACTGTTGATGATTGCCCATCCCAGCACAACCCAAAATCTCACTTTTTGCCGCTTTTCAATATCCTTGACAATTTGCACCAGCCCAAGTAAAGCTAAAGTGATCAGGAACATGGGCAATGTGTAATGTCGTGCTTCTTGGGAAAGGTAAACAGCCAGAGGGGAAACAGCCATAAAAGCTGCTGCGATTATCCCCGCAGACGGGAAGAAAGCAATACGATTGAGATAGTAAATTGCGACAATTTCAGCGACACCAAAAAACACGGCTGGCGATCGCAACTTCCCAACCCACTCACCTCCCAAAGGACTCAACCACTTCAACCAACTGTACATCCCACAAAAAAACAGCGGCGGATGAGTAGACTGACTCGCAATATTTTTAGCAATTTCAGAACAACTCACCCCTGGTTGGACAGTAAAAATCTCTGACACGCGTTCCAGAGGTAACACCACTTCCATTGGTAAATCATTGTAGCTTTTACCCAAACTGAAAATCGCAGTAATCACCTCATCCATCCACAGAGGTTTGAGATCCAAATTCCAAAAGCGTAAAATTGCACCAAGGGCGATCGCCCCAACCAAAGCGAGATAATGTAGATAAAATTTACGATTAGCCATTCCTTCTAAATTACAACCGCAGATCAACGCGGATGCACGCAGATAAAAATCTAAATATTATCTGCGTCGAGAGTGCGTCGAGGGTGGGGTTCCAAATCTAAAATCTTATTAGATAAGACGCTTATATTAAAAATCAGTGCCTCAAGAATCGAAATCTATAGAACCATCTACATTACCTGTCTCTTCCCCGCGAGAGGCAGCCATAGCAAATATTCGTAATACTCTCCGTCAAGGACAGCAGCGTATGGCTGACTGGAACTCCGGTTCACTCGCTGTTTCAGCCGTTCCCGGTGCAGGTAAATCTACAGGAATGGCTGCAGCAGCTGCAATTGCGATCGCCCATCAGTATGATCAATCTACAAAATCACGTCGAAATATCCGTCGTCAACTCATTGTTGTCACCTTTACTCGCTCAGCTGCTGCTAATATTAAAATTAAAATCCGCGAATACCTTAAAGAATTATCTTTACCACAAACTGGCTTTATTGTCAATACCCTACATGGTCTTGCATTGAACATAGCCAGCCGTTATCCTAATTTATCAGGTTTAGAGTTAGAAAATGTCACTTTAATTACCCCAAATCAAAGTCATCGATTCATTAGGACTGCTGTAGAACAGTGGGTTGCTAGCCATCCCGGACGCTATTCTCGGTTATTAGAAGGTATTGAATTTGACGGAGAAGAAACAGAAAGACTGCGGCGACAGTCGGTGTTGCGGACGGAAGTTTTACCAGAACTAGCAACTATAGTGATTCATGAAGCAAAGAGTTCTGGCTTATTACCAGAAGATTTGCGTGAATTTGGCAAACAAACCACAGAGGAATATGACATCTTAAGTATTGCGGCTGGGTTGTACGAGCAATATCAGAATTTGATGCGATCGCGTGACTTCATTGACTACGACGACATGATATTAGCCGCCCTGCGCGTATTAGAAAACGAAAACACCCGTAAAATCGAGCAAAATCAAGTTTTCGCTGTCTTTGAAGACGAAGCACAAGATTCGAGTCCCTTGCAAACGCGCCTACTCACAATTCTCGCCACCAACCCCGACAATCCCAACGAACCACCAAATCTACTCCGCGTTGGCGATCCAAACCAAGCGATTAACTCAACCTTTACCCCAGCCGATCCGATTTATTTTCGCCAATTCTGCAAAGAGTGCGACGCCCAGCAACAATTAGTGACAATGGATCAAGCAGGTCGTAGTACGAAAATTATCATCGACGCCGCTAACTTTGTTTTGGAATGGGTGAATAGTCTTTATGTGAAAACGGGACAAGACAATTCAATTCAAAATTCCAAATTCAAAATTCCAAATTTGGAATCTCCCTCATCTCCCACTCCCTTTCGTTTCCAAAGAATTCGCCCTGTTGAACCTAATTACCGTAAAGCTGATGTCAATCCGCAAGCTGTGGGACTAGGATTGGAATTGTACACACCGCGTGACATTCATCACACAGTCGAGTTGCTGTCCGAGAGGATTGTAGAGTTATTTTCTCAGGAACCAAACGCTATTAGTGCAGCGATTTTAGTACGGGAAAACCGTCAGGGACGATGGTTGGCACAAGCGCTGACTTCAGTGTGTAAAGAGCATAATATTCTTTTGTATGATGTGGGGGAACGCGATCGCCATTCTCACGTACCAGAAGAAGTTTTGGCACTTTTACAATTTTGCGATCGCCCCCATTCTCCCGACTACCTCAAAAGAGCATTAGAAGTTTTTGTACAACGGCGTTTGATTGAAACCCAAGATCTCAACGCCCTCGCGACTTTACCAGAAGAATTTTTGTATCCTAGTCCTTTAGCTTCACCTCAATCAGAATCAGTCCAAAAAGCTGCTCACCTGTGTCGGAGTTTACTTCGTGCCCGTTTAGAACTACCCCTCTACCAGTTAATTTCATTCATCGCCCTAACACTCAATTATGAGCAAGCAGAACTCGCAACAGCCGATAAACTAGCAGAAAGAGTCATCCAGCAAATAGCTGGCAATACTTCAATGGGTTCAATGCTGAATGCATTGAGTGAAATCGTCAGTTCCGAACGCTTTGAACCAGTAGAAACAGAAGACTTAGAAAAACGATACACCCGTAACGGTCAACTGACAATCATCACCATGCACAAAGCAAAAGGGCTAGATTGGGACTACGTTTTCATGCCTTTTCTGCATGAGAATCTAATTCCCGGTAGATTTTGGGTTCCTCCCCAAAGTCAGTTTTTGGGTAACTTTACTTTATCAGAAGTTGCCCGCGCTCAAATCCGTGCTGCTCTTCACGGTCAATCTACCTTACCCAGCATCACCGTAGCTTGGGAACAGGCAAAACATCTCAAAACAGCTGAAGAATACCGCTTACTTTATGTTGCCATGACACGAGCAAAACGCCTGTTATGGATGTCTGCTGCCCAGAAAGCCCCATTTACCTGGAGTAAGCCAGAAAACTTACAAGAGCAAACCCCTTGTCCTGTTTTTCCAGCACTCAAACGCCAGTTTCCTAAAAGTGTACGAAACTAAGGGTGTAGGGCTGTAGGGGTGTAGGGGTGGAATCCATTCGCTTGACAACAGTTGATCATCCAATACGGTTGCTATGCTTCTGGTGTTGCGTGCAATACACAATTGTAATGAAAGTGCATGCACTTTCACATTAATTCTTGAAATTATCCAAGTTATACCAATTCTCCATGAAGATGCACTTAATATTTATTAAACGTTAGCGTAGCGTGCGCCCTTGGCGCATACCGCCAAGACGCAAAGAACGCCAAGAATTAAAGAGTGAGTATTAAGTGCAAGTTTACAGAGAACTGGTATTAGATGTGTTTTAGCTTATTAATCAAACAAATACCTCTTTCCCTTACACCCTTACACCCCTGTTTTTTTTCAATGCAAAACATCGAGGTGCGTCCCGTCAAAGATAAACAAGAACTAGATGATATGTTCCACCAAAGGTGGCTTGTTCTAAGATCACCTTTAGGAATGGACAAAGGAACAGAAAAAGACAAGCATGAAGATAGCGCTTTTCATCTAGTTGCTGTTTGTGATCATAAAGTCGTTGGTTCAGCGAGACTGCGTTTACTATCAAAAGAATTGGGAAGCATTGCCTATCTCGCAGTGCTACCTGAGTTTCGCCATCAAGGCATTGGTACAAAACTCATGGAAAAATTGATAGAAATAGCTCATGAAAAAAATCTCAACACTTTAAGATTAATGTCACGAGTTCACGCCGTCAACTTTTACAAGCGACTAGGATTTTGCGAAGTAGGGGAGCCATTTTATTATTTGGATGTGAGTCATATTTTTATGCAGTGCAAGCTACAGCAGTCTCAGAAAAATGCGAAAGACTAGCTACAGAGTATTTAACGAACAATGACTCTTGCTTGGCATTGCAAGAACCCCTCATCTCAAGAGTCTTACTGTCATTTTTCACAAGCTTAGCTTGGTAAGTGTCAAGAGAACAATCAGGTTTTTCAACAGTTAGTTCAGCCAGAATTGTTGTCTTATCTGAACTCTCCTCAATAATTCTGCCTGCAACTCTGTAATTAAACCAATCCCATCCGTGGCGAAGAATCAGTTCTCTTTCCAAAACCTGAATAGAAGTTGGCAGAATTCCCCAACCTCGATAGACTTTATTCAAGCAGGTGATATCACCAGTTCGCGTCAAAATCGACCGAAATGAATCTTGATCGAGAACACCATAGTATCTTCCTTCTGGCAAGTCTATTATTGTTGGTGCAAATCGATGTCCACCAAAGTGACTTGATTTCCAAATCCGAACATTGTCCAAGCACAAATCTTCCGACATCGCTACAGCTTGGGCATAAAAGGGATTTCCATACCTAGCACAGCAAAGATCATGGCTACCGTGGGTACAGACTAAAATATCCCTGGTTGCACTGTTTTTCACTTCATAATTGCTAGATTGACCAGATAACCATTTTCTGACAATCCCTGCTGCTTGCTCAATATGTGCCAGATGAAACTCTTGTTTGTGGTATCCGTTACTGAGTCCCTCTTTTTTCTGATAAATTAATACAGTTGTACCATCTACCTTATGTGATAAGTTATTAGCAATTAAGAGAAATTTTACCGGAATTTTACCCGACTTACACTTTTGAATTAAGAGCCTCAAATTCTCTGGAACCCACCTAGAATTCAAGGCTTCGGCTGTCCAAGGAGTGCGACACTCAATCAATATGTAAGTCTGGTTATTGGTGCCGCTGCCAATAATATCTTCTCCTATTTGGCGTGAATGATCGGAACAAAAGAAAGTGTTCATTTAGTGGTAATGATTGTTTTTTTTGAGATTAATGAGGATATGACACAGAGGAAGAAACGAAAATGATGCCTTCAGTGACCAAGCGAGACAAAAGAGGAGCAATATCAATTTCCCAATCATAATCTGGGAGCCAATTGATAACATCCTCCCCTGTAAAGATTTCTCCAGTGAATAAATTTTCCACAAGAGAGATAGGTACTCCTTTGAGAGATACTTCTTTACCAGCTACAACAATTTTGTAGCCACTGCTATCTGGCAGTTCGGTAATTCTAGTTCGCTGAAACTTGGCGCTTTTGAACTTGGTTTGCGTCCCTTGTTCAAATATATGAAATCCAGCTTGATAAGGTAGAGAGTAGGGAGCGATCGCCTTGCCCAAGCCATCAAGATAATTCATATAATCATCAGAAAGATTGCTATGAGCAATATGTTTACTTAATTTTTCAATTAAGCCATCTACATAGTTCTCCACAGCCGCCGTCTCTACACGTAATGGCATACTTTTGCGCCACTCTTCCTGCTGACGCAGTTCGTTAACTAACCATTCCAGAAAGTCAACACCCGTTTTACAATGTACCCCTAAAGTCAGGTGCAGTGATGGTTCATCAACAGCAACTGCATAGTGCCAATGACCACGAGGAATATAAAGAACGTCTCCAGGTTTGAGAGTGCAAGTTAAATAAGCTTCTCCTTCTGGAGGCGAGAAAGAAGATGATTTCTGTTCTGGTAAAGGATACTTAATCGTGTCATAAAATACATACCATTGCTTTGTACCATCTATTTGTAAAATAAAGACTTCATGGGTGTCATAGTGTGAAGAGAATCCCTGTTTATGAGGCCAGGAACAGTAGGCGTTGACTTGTACACCATAGCCGAAATCATACTTCATTTCGGAGGCGAAAGTAGCCAGTTCTGGAATCAGTTTATGTACTCCGTTGAGGATGAGAGTTGCACCTTCTTGGCATCGCTGGATGATATTAGCATTTGCACTTTCATCCAAGACTTTTTCATCTAATGCTAAACGGAGGTCAGGATATTTGAACTGATGAAAGTTCAAAAGATATGTGAGTTTTTCCCAAGAAAACAAGTGAGCAAATTTCGTTTGATCTCCACTAGAGATAAACACTGCTTCGCTTGTCCAATTCTTTTTGAAAAACTCTTCAACGGTATATGGCTTTAGTATATCTCCAAACATAATTAATTTATAATTATTCTCAATAAAATGACAAAAAAATAATTAGATCCAATCATGAACGGGAGTAGGAGGTATCATAGCACCTACTCCTGAGTACAACTCATCATTAATACGGTTCGGAAATCAAAATTATGCCAAAACAGGGAAATGAATAATCTGTTAAGCCAATTCCGAACCCGTTTTATAATGACGTGTACTTAGTGTTTAAGTGTAATGGGATAATTAGCAACTATTAGCTGCTTAAATCATCACCATCAGCATCAGTATTTAAGTCATCACCATCAGCATCAGTATTTAATTGACCAGTAGTATTTTTACTGAGTTCCTGAGCCAACTCTTTGACTTCAACTTGAATTCTGCTGGAACGGAAATGTTTTGGAGCATTTTTTTCAAATTGATTTGACATGTTGCCTCCCTGAGTGTCTTAGTCAGCTTTTCACCGAGTTTCAGTTCCTGATCGTTTCACCAAGAATCTTGTCTAGGTGTTCACCTTGACTGTAACCGAACTCAATACCAAATGCAAGTCATTACTAAGTAATATAGCTAATTCTAATACCTTTCGCCTCCATACAGCAGTAATATTAAGCTTATCTGGTAGCTTAACTGGTATTTAACTGGGAAAGTGTTGCCATAGTGACGATTTGCTTATATCTAGTTGTACTCTAAGAATAATAGATAAATTTTCTCATTTTTTTCCTAAGACATAAACAATTATATTTTGGTATATAGTAATATATTATACTTACATATCGAAAAATGCTAATGCGACAGATGCTTCAGTTGGGTAGAGCATAAACGTTGTAGGCGTTGGGTTGAGGTACTCTACCCAACCAACTTACATTGGTATTAATTTGATATTTTTATGTAAGCAATAAATAATAATAATTCACAAGAGTATGTCAAAAATCTGCAATTAGCCGAGCCTTTCTCAGGAAAAATCGCAGTACAGTCTCTTCGCGGGAAATAATATCAACTCTACCCTCCATTCCCAATTGAATCTGACACTGATTTTCCCCTCTACCTAAGCCCTCCCTTGCCCGCTGCGCGAACAAAGAAATTTTGGTATGCACGGGCTTTGCATTGAGACTTACAGATTGCAAAACCTGTGAATAACACTCTCCTAGCCATTCAGTTTCTTTATCTTTTTTGAGTGCTGGCAACATTGAATTTAATCCAGATTGAGACAAGCTTTTGCCAGTTGCTTTATAGGTTTCAATACATTTGTTTAACCCATAATTCCACCACCACCGCGCACATCCAAAATGCTGTGCAAGTATCTTGACTTGTTGTTCTGTGGGGTAGAACCTAATTTTTACGGCTTGTCGTCTCATCTAAACTTCTCCAAAGAAGACAGAAACAAAACCGGCACATCAGCCGAAACTTTCAAACTTGAGTTTGTAGTCTCTAATCATAGAGCAAAAACAAAACAGACAAAAACCGCGCTAAGGCTATCACCCTCAGTCGCGATTTGATTGATTCAATCTTCAAGGTGTTCTATGAAAGACATAAACAAACTATATCCTGCACTTAACAAAATCCTCAAGTCCCCCAAAGGAATTTTATTGACTTTAACCTTAACGAGTTTGTTCTCAAGTGGACTCGGAGTGGTTGGAAACTATCCTGCTGCTGCTTCTGGGGAAGACGAGCAAATACAGAGCAGTTATAGCAGCGTTCAAATATCCCAAACTACAAACCAGAACTCAAGCTACAGTAGAATTCAAATATCCCAAACCACAAACCAGAACTCAAACGGTTTGCCAAGACGGATAGAAAATGCAATTCTGCGTGATGCTTCCAAACGTTCCGGCGTACCAATTCGTGAATTACAAATAACCGAAGCCACAGCAAAAACCTTCAGCAATCCTTGCATCTTCAAATTTGGAGAAGTTTGTACCAGGGAATTCAACCCCATTAAAGGTTGGGAAGTGGTTGTTCGGGTGCAAGATAATTCTTGGACTTACCACGTCAACGAATCCGGCTCAGAAATTGTTTTAGATCCAAAGGTGAGTACATCACAATCAACCACACTCCCAAAAGAAATCGAAGATGCGATTTTGGGTGACGCCTCCAAGCGTTCGAGAATACCAACTTCTAACCTAAAAGTTACCAAAGCCACAGCAAAAACCTTTGGTAATCCCTGCGAATTCAAATTTGGCGAAATTTGCACCAAAGAATACAACCCCATTAAAGGTTGGGAAGTTGTTGTCCAAGTTGGCAGACAATCTTGGACGTACCATGTCAACGAATCCGGTTCGCAACTCGTATTAGATCCCAAAATCAGCGGGGGGCTTAAAAACTAAGTCAGAGTGTAGGGTGGGCATTGTAATGCCCACCCTACTTAGATGTTATTTAATTAATTGACGCCGAACAACACAGTCGGCTCAACTTGACAAGACAACCGATTTTAGATGTTTCACCTCAGCCTTTGGCGACGAGTTCAATAGTACGGTAGCTGGAAGTTCAGGAGTCTTCCATATAGAGCTAAATAAGATATCAAGAACATCAGCTTGACGAGCAAGTTCGATCGCACGATGAGTGATGATATCACCAGGACTCAGAATGATGTTATCTTCCCGGTCAAGGATAATTCGATTCACTGGACGTCCCAAGGCTTGCTTCATCCGTTGTTCTTCCAGCACCTGAAGTGCCTGTTTACGTAAATGTTCAAACCTTTCTGCGAGCACTACTAACAGAGTACTTGCATTGTCCCGCATTTGAATGACACCATCCACGACTCGCTCACCCGTGTCTGCAAATGTTTTGTTGGCATTGGCATAAGCTGCTTCAGTTGAGGTCAAACCAACAGCGTTGAGTAAAGCCTGCTCCAGTTGATAAGTCTGCGCCCGTTTTATCACCTGCGGTGTCACAATTTGTCCCGGTGCAGCCACGACTAATGCTTCATTAGTCTGAACGATACGATGTACACGCCGACCTAACGCTTGTTCAACCACATGACCAGCAAGGAAGTTATTTGCTAAGTTGCTCAACTCGGTTGATAAGCTACCTCCTGCTGCCCGAAACAGTTGATCCAGCACACCTTGACGCTCAGCTTCATCAGCAATCTCTAATGTGACTAACTGACCTTGAGCAATCAGCAACGTTCCATCTGGTGCAATGACATCGCCGTCAACTACTCTGTCAATGATAAGTGCCTTCTGCTCTTCTGGATCAACCACTGCATTTGTGAACCTAGCAGCGGCGGTACGAGTCATTTCTCGTAGTTTTTCATTCGCAACGCCAGCACCCTGTTGCAACTTTTCACTGGTAGTGTCTACAATTTCTTGGAATTGTGCGCTGGTTGTGTTGGCTGTCTGTTGTATCTTGCGGTTTAACTCCTTTGCAACACGACCTCCTGTTGCCCGGTAGAGTTGATCAAGCACACCAAGGCGCTCAGCCGAATGTGCAATCAAGAAGGTAACTGTCTCTCCCTGCATAATCAATAGTGTTCCATCCGCAGCGATCACATTTTGATCCGCAACTTTACCAATCACGAAGGCTTTCTGTGCAGCCGGATCAACGATCGCATTCGTAATAGAGGTAACAGTTGCCTGATTAACATCTTGTAGTCGCTTACCAACAGCCTCTGTTGTTTCTTGCAATTTTTCTGTTGCAGTCTGAGTCGCTTCCTGAAGCTTCAAACCCGCCATAGCAGTCGTGACTTGCAAGCTGTCACCAGCAGCCTGAACAGCCCCCTTAATACCGCCAATTTGCTCCTGCATCAATTGCGCTGTTTCTACTGGTACGAATGCCACATCCTCACCGATTTTCAGGGTTTGAGGAGCAGGAACAAAAGAACGACCAGAGTAGGCATCAGCAAACAAACCGCCAGAAACTTCATAGCCTTCAACAGAGCCTGTTTCCTCGTCAAAGTAAAGGTCAACCATAGTACCGAGATCACGCCCATTGACCGTGAAAATCCGGGTTGCCCTGAGCACGTTATTGCGCTTCATAATCGCCTTTATTTCAGGCACAGCCCTGAGTTTCACAACCGCCTTTTTGGATGGTACAACAACTGCATTCGGACCAATTGCTTGTATACTGGTGAATGGAATGACGCGGGTAGCACGAAATAACCCTCCCTCATCCACAAGTAGTCCCAGAAGCTGATGGCTATCTTGATCGAAAATTAAATCTTGAACCCGATCAATTTGTTCTCCTGTGTCGTATGTAATAACGACCTTACCGATTAAATCGCTTCCTTTACGCATCTTCAAACCTCTAAGCACTTATTTGTTTATCAAGTAAATTAGCAATACTAAACTCAGCAGGCAGGCTACTCTTGTGAAACCTGATTTTCGTCTGCTCAACCAAGTTCTGAATATTAATGACACCAGAGTACCTAAGTACTCCTGCGAAAGCGATCGCAACAATAAACGCAGATAAAACGTACAAACTACCGTTAGAACGCCGACCGACTAGTCTTGGCATGACATTGCTCCTTTGCTCCAAAATTCAGATGACAAGATAACTATCCACATAAGAAAAACTTAGTGAGTTATGAGAACTTCAATTCAACCGACTTAAAGCATCGGATGATCTGTATAAAAAATAAACCACAAGATTTCTCACCAGACATGATGTATCTGTTGGTGAGAGTGTATCTTTATAACAGCAATGGATTATGGTTGGAACACTGTTAGACTCTACTCTAGACTCAGCCGAGTACTTTAATTATTCAAGCCCTTTCTTGACTTGATTTTTTATTTCTTCAAGTTTATCTTTCACGTTTTCAACCACGTGACGAGCCTGAGCCTCAGCTTGCTTTGCCTTACCCTCCACTTGGTCTTGTGTATTGCCAGTTATATCACCTACAACTTCTTGAATTTTGCCCTCAATGTTCTTAGCCGTTGCTTTGATGCGGTCTTCTAAACCCATAGAATCATTCCTTGCTGAAATACCAGACTTAAAACAGTTTGTTGTTTCGTCTCTTACTTAATCAAATCCTTATATGTCAGTATTTTACTGACGGTGGATTAGTAACAGTAGTCACAATATATGCTAGTAATCGTAACTAGGGCTTCCCTCCCAGGAAGGAGCTTTTGTTACATGTGGTATATTTAGAGTCAAAGCCTGATTCTACTTAAGAAATTGTGATTTTTAAGTAAAGTATTATATTTTATTAAGATAAAGGTTATTCTCAGAATTTCCTCAAATTTTTTTTTAAGATTAGTTTTAAAAGTTAAATCGAAAACAAAAGGTGCGGCAAAAAATGTTATGTTACACAGGATAACTCAACGGCAAGCTATAGCAAGCTTAGATAGCAGATCTTCTAAGAGTATGCATCGCGATGGGCAACTAGTCCTTGAACCAGAGTGTACTTTAGAGTGTACTTTACGGTCAACCAATCTAGTACTCCACCAATCTAAAATTACCAGATTAAGGCAAGCAAGGCAAGCACGGGAAGCTGAGTCCAGAGGACACGCTCTTGCAACGAGAGCACAGAATTAAGATTTTTTTCTGTAAGCAACCCGTCGAAGTTCCTAATTGTGAACCACTAGTTCAGACCAAAGACTGATTCTTGTGGTGGAGGAAAGAAAATGTCATCAGAATTTTCGCATCAGACAGAAGCAACAGATGAGGGACAAGATTGGTATTTCGGAACCGAAGAACTATTAGATGCTTTACCTCAAGCCTGGACACGTTCTTCGCTGTACTTGTTATTAGCCTTTGCAGTTACTGTTTTACCTTGGGCTATGTTGTCAAAGGTGGATGAGACAGGGAGTGCTAGAGGACGTATTGAACCAAAAGGCGCAACCCAAAAATTAGATAGTCCAGTGGGTGCAAGTGTGACTGCTGTCAAAGTCAAAGAAGGCGAAACCGTAAAAGCAGGTCAGGTTCTACTGGAACTGGACTCAGAAATTCTCAAAACTGAACTCAGACAAGTTCAAACAAAGTTGGAGGGACTAAAAAATCGCCGGGAAAGCTTGCAGCTACTCAAAAATCAATTGATGCTTTCTGTGCAAACTCAGCAACAACAAAACCAAGCTCAACTATTGGCAAAACAGTCTCAAGTAGACCAGGCGCGACGCAATCTAGATACTCTCAAAACTCTCTATAACTTACAGAAAGAGGAAAAACAGGCGAAAGTAGACCAGGTACAGGAAGCTCTGTATTCTAGTAAGGCAGCTTATAAGTTAGCAGAAGTTCGTTTTCAAGCCTCTCAAGGAAAAGTCCCACGCTACAAAAAAGCCTATGAAGATGGTGTGATATCACAAGAGCGCTTTCTGGAAGTGGAACAGTTAGCAAAGGAAAACTATGAACACCTTGTACAAGCTCAGTCTGATATCGCTCAGGCTCAGTCCAGCTTAAAAGAGCAACAAAGCAGTTATCAAAAAACTATTCAGCAAGCTCAATCCCAAATCGAGCAAGCAGAACTCCGCTTCAAAGAAGAACAACGCAATTATCAAAGCCGGGTTCATGCAGGTGAACTTGCACAACTCAAAACTGAAGAAGAACTCAAACAACTGCAATCACAAATCAACTCCGTACACTCTGAAATTGCCCAAACTGGAAGCCAGATGGTATCTTACAAGATTCAACTGCAGCAACGAGTGGTGCGATCGCCTATTAATGGTGTGATTTTTGAATTTCCCACTACCAAACCAGGAGCTGTACTACAACCAGGTCAGAGAGTTGCTCAAATTGCACCATTACGAGCTGGTTTAGTACTCAAGGCTCAGATGCCTAATCAGCACAGTGGCTTCTTAAAACTGGGTATGCCTGTGAAAGCCAAGCTTGATGCCTATCCTTTTCAGGAGTATGGCATCGTATCAGGAAAAGTGAATTGGATTTCTCCAGACTCCAAAGTTCAGCAAACACCTCAAGGGAATGTAGAAAACTTTGAGTTAGAAATCACTTTGAATCACCAGTATATCCAAAATGGCAAAAAACGTATTCAATTCATTCCTGGACAGACTGCAACCGCTGAGGTGATTATCCGCCAGCGGCGTGTTATCGACTTTATCCTAGATCCATTTCAGAAATTGCACAAAGGTGGTTTAGACGTCTAGTCAAAAGTCAACCTCAACAGCTACCTACGCAGTGAACAGCTACCTACGCAGTACCAGCCGCAGGGAACAAGGGGTGGACGAGTCCGTTTCCTACCTGGTAACTGATAACTGGTAACTGATAACTGATAACTGGTAACTGAACTTCCGAGTGATACTCAAGTGCATGGGGGACTTCAAGTAGTTCAACAGAGTTTCAGCACACCTACAAGCAGTGTATCAACCTATGCTGCCTCTGATTCAAGTTCAGGTCAGAACGTATCCTATTTCTTGGACCCCGCAACAGGTAAGTATGGTTATACCATTGACTATGGATATAAATACGCTGTTGCTGCTGCTGCTGGTTCCGCTGCTAATGAACCTACTTACACCACTTCCTATGCGAGTGCACGTGCTTCATGAAGCTTGTTTTACTAAGTTTTAGTTCAAGAAGCTATTGAATAGAAGCCCCACAAAACAAGTGGTTTTCTTCAATAGCTTTTCTGTTATCTTGACAGCAACTCAGAGGAATGAACTAGCAATTCTCAGGAGAACAATATCATGATTATCAAAGACTTGTCTCACGTAGAAATTGTTGCTGAACAAGCAAAAGAAGTTCAAGGGGCGGAGTCGGGAGGGGGCATTACCCCCCGTCTCTCTCCTTTAGATCCGTACGTGCCCGTTTCCGTGCATACGGCTCCCGATGTTCTAGGATTTCTCCTTGCTCATGTGGATATAATCGTGACAGCTTTCATGTACAGCTAGGAGGTTTTTGGTCTTCCAGTTGTCGTGATTGTTGTCAATGTGGTGTAGATGTACTCGCTCTTCGCTGAGCATCTTTAAACCACAGTGTCCGCATGTATGATTTTGCCGCTTTAGGGCTTTAGAGGTTTCTCCATCATAGAGTTTGCTATTACGCTTGCTCCAGTAGGTGATGTCTCCGTCAAAGGGTGATTTATTTCCTTTGACATTGATGAATTTATTTTCGGAGTAAGGAACTGTCGGAAATGCCTTCTTAATCAAGATACTGCTCGATTCTCGGTCATTCTTTACTTCCTTATTGAATACCCTAAACGCTCTGTGTTGAATGTGGTATAGCGAGTTTCGCGACCCGTCCATCTTACAGAAGCGGTGGTAATTTCTCCATCCTCTAACCAAGGGGGCTAGCTTCTCAGCCTTTATCTTGGAACCATAGTTCGAGCAGTTGACGATGGTTTTTACTTTCTGACGGAATGCTTTGAAGTTATCCACTGAAGGGGTACATCTAAACTTTCCGTTGCTTTGTACTTTAAAGTGCCAGCCTAGGAAATCAAATCCATCTGTCGTTGCGGTTATCTTGGTCTTCTTCTTACTGACGTTCATTCCTCTGTCTGCAAGGAACTGGTTTATTTTTCCAAGTATTTCCTCTGCATTATCTTCGGGTCTAAGTATTGTGACCATATCGTCCGCGTATCGGATGGTTGGCTCTATGATGTCACTTGGCGATGTTGCAGGCGTTATTCTTGCCTTACCACCGTTTATGTGGTATCTATGTATACTTTCGATTCCGTTGAGTGCGATGTTGGCTAAAAGTGGACTTACCACGCCTCCCTGAGGAGTTCCCTGTTCTGGAAACTCTGGATTAACCCCAGCTTTAAGGCAGCGGAAGATACTTCTCTTCATGCTCTGTGGGGCGATGAGGTTATTCATTATGGCAGAGTGGTTTATCCTGTCGAAGCATTTTTCAATATCGAGTTCTATAACTCGTTTATTTGTTCC
>NZ_QMEB01000063.1 GCF_012912135.1 Brasilonema bromeliae SPC951
GGTATCTGTCGCAAACATTTTTTGAATCGGTATAAGCTTAACGCTTTTTCACGCGTTATGGCTTTCTTGACGGAACTCGTTTTCTATGCTAGCGTCATAAATTATGAGTGTAAACTAAGTTATCCAACAAAACGCCGAACAAATGTATTCCAGTCATTCCTATTTTTATTTTTGGTTTAGGGTGGTTCACCGGGGGTGAATTCAGTTTCCTAATGGAAACCGCCCGGTGAACCGCAGAGCGCACTCTGCGGTTTTTGTTTTTTTAAGGAGTTAAATTTCATCGTCATGATCTATCTCAATACCTGGTTTTATGGCTTTTATTTTTGGTCCCGAATAAGTTCCGGGTAGATAGCATCATGTCGATGAATCTTTCAAGCCCGGAACAACAAAGGTTCTGGGCTTTTTTAGTGTCAACCTCTCATTTGTTGTTTTTTAGGAGAATCCAACCATGAATAGTGCTAAACTAGCCGCCAAATCTCATCCTGACCATCAAACAGTTGTCAATCTTTCAGAGAAAGTCGCCTTTGGTGGTACAGAACTGGTGATTATCGGTGGACCTTGTACTGTTGAAAGCGCCGAACAAATGGAAACAGTAGCTCAAAAGCTCTCCGCCGCACCTGTGCAGGCTTTACGTGGCGGTGTTTACAAACCCCGCACCTCTCCCTACGCTTTTCAGGGAATGGGAGAAGATGGACTGGAAGTTTTGGCAAAAGTGCAAGCCCACTACAATATCCCAGTCGTGACTGAGGTGATGTCAATTTCTCAAATAGAAGCGATAGCCACCCATGTTGATATGCTTCAAGTCGGTAGTCGCAACATGCAAAACTTTGATCTCCTCAAAGCATTGGGACAAGCAGGTAAGCCGATACTCCTCAAACGCGGCTTAGCAGCGACAATTGAAGAATTCGTTATGGCAGCTGAATACATCTTAAGTCACGGAAATCCTGATGTCGTACTGTGCGAACGAGGTATCCGCAGCTTCGATAATTACACCCGCAACGTACTAGACTTAGGAGCAGTGGCAGCTCTCAAGCAGATAACTCACTTACCTGTGATTGTAGATCCATCTCATGCAGTCGGTAAACGGGAACTCGTGGCACCTCTTGCCAAGGCGGCTATAGCTTGTGGGGCAGATGGGTTAATTATTGAGTGTCATCCAGAACCAGAAAAATCTGTTTCTGATGCACGTCAAGCCCTGTCTTTAGAAGATATGGTGAATTTGGTTCATAGCTTAAAGCCCGTAGCAGCATCTGTTGGGCGAAGAATATCGGAAGACATGGGGGCGGGTTTCAAACCTGCCCCTCTTTGTTGTGCGGCTTGAAATGTGAATAAAGGCTCTTGCTACCTGTTTTCTATCACATTTTTGATTCTGGCTGTTCAAACTCCTTGATGCCGTAAGGTAACTCTACAGTATCAAGGAGACGTTAACCACCACAGCCACCACAGCCACCACAACCACCACAACCACCACAACCACCTCCATCACCACCGCCTCCGTCACCGCCTCCATCTGAACCACCACAACCACCTCCACCACCTCCATCACCGCCTCCGTCACCGCCTCCGTCACCGCCTGCATCTGAACCACCACCACCTGTATAACCCCCTCCTCCTCTTGAGGAGAATATACCTACAAAAAATATCAGGGCAAAGATTGACCAAATTACAATCTGGAATCCCAGGAAAAACAAAACTATACCCGAGAGTAGGACAGTTACATTGATCAATGTTTTGATAAAAGAGTTAAAATTATCATCCTCACGACTTAGAAGCCATAGGAGATATACACCCACACACAGGCATAAAACAACAAGATAACCAATCGGTTTGTGTCGAGAAAGTCCGATGATAATCCTGGCAATTCCTAGAGAGTATAGGCAAAAAATTGAGAGCATTGTTAACCAGGTTGCAATGCTTTCTTGCAAAGATAATTTATTTCCTTGCAAAAATTCTTCCCAAGATGGTGTATCGTCTAGCGATCTAATTCCAGAAGGGCGAATGAAAAGTTTAGTCTGTTTCCAACGAAGGATAGCAAAATCAAAGAGAAAACTGGCGATCGCAGATAAAATATAAAACCCAATAAACTCCTTTCCCGCTAGATTCAAAATTCCTGTCGCTAAATTAATACTCCCTAAACCAAATAAAACAAACGCCAAGATGGCAAATAACACCCAAGCCGTCCGAGAATCATTTTTGAATCGTTGTAATAATAAGCCGAGAAGACCTATAAACAAAAGCCCAATACATCCAACTAACAGGTAAAACTTGAAAAACTCAGGTAATGAACGGTTAATTGGATTTGGAAAGCTTGCGAGTGCGGGAACATCCCAAGTGATGATACTCACAAGTGCAAGCAGCGACAGCATCCAGACAGCACTCTGACTAAAACGAAACTTGGTTAAAAAACTGAAATCCGGCTTTTGGATAATCCAATTCTGCTGTGTATTGACGCGAACAAAATGAATATCTCTGCCAAAACGGATATGGGGAGGCGACCAAATATCAGGTGGTGGTAGCTGTTGGAAAAACTGTTCATAACTCGCTAATGTTTTACCGTACCAGTTATTAAACTTATACCCTTCCTGTTGCCCGCCTTTTGTAGGATTGTGATGCAAAGGCGTTTGTAGAACATGAGCACAGAAGTTTTCCCAGTATGATTTTGTATAAACAAGGTGTAAATGCCAGACTTGATCCACTTGATCCGAAGGGGTGACTGGATGACCAGCAACAATAGCTAAAAATGCAAATTTCTTGTATTCATCAATCACCCGTTGAGCATATTCAACTGTCCAATTATTATCCCTCGCAAGGCGTTTACTAAAAGATAATTTTGCATCAATGTCATCCAAGGAGAACTGCTGAATACGCTGATAGAGATCCAATTCGTGAGTATTCATAGATAAATGGGTGAATTCGGTTAATAGGAGAGATCTTTGCTCATTGCCTCTGTTGGCTTGTTTGTTTACCCACCTGTTGATGAACTCGTGGATTTGTATTTGGTTTTCAGTTTGTTTAGAGGAACTTATACGTTCTTGTTACAAATCTTTACATTCCTCTGAAGTTGCGATAAATATCAAAGTTGAACCGATAAATAAAAAAGGAGCATGACTTAACGGTTTACTGCAGCCTGAGAATTTTTCAGGAAGGAGGCGCATGACGATTATCTGGAAGTTTTCCACCCACGCCAAAATTAACGATAGTAACGGGCTTTCAATTACTTGGAAGTGCGATAAGCCGGAGGCTTGACGCTACGCGTATCGCGAATTAGAAAACAACATCATGACTTTGCTTGAGTCAGATCCCAACGTCAATGAAAGATTTTTGGCACAGCACTTTTATAACAATCTTCACTCTTCACCACTAGCGCTCAAGCATATGTCGGCTTACTTAGAAAAGTTCGGCTACGATGCTGCTAATAGAGTTCACAGAGAGTTAAGTAGGTTCCAGAAATACAATCAACTGCTATATGATAAACGTGATATCTTGCAGATGGCTTGGTTGTTCGCTAGCACTCCAGATAAATTTTTTAAAAACTTTAACCCCCAGCATCCATTGGAAAACTATGCGTGTAAAACAATGGAGTACAAAATTAAGCAAGAGATTTTTCGCATACAGATGGGACAAAAGCAGTTTTCAGATTGGGGGTTATTGAAGCACTGTACTCGAAAATCTCTACAACAAGCGCTGCAATGTCAAGGTTGCACTCAGCCGCAGCTTGGCTGCTATCTGTTAGCTTACAACTGTTTTAAGGAAATTTACGCTCCTCAAAGAGCAACAAGCAACCGTTCTCTGCAACCACCTACGGATACACAATTCCAAGAAATAACAAACCTATACAACCACCTCGTGCAGCAGTCGGCACTCGCCACTCTTGACACAGTTCATCAACAGAAGATTAAACAATGGTTGTTAGAATGCATTCAGGCGTTAAGAAACTTTCGATCCAGACAAATTATCTCCCTTGATGCGCCTAAGGGTGAGGACGAAAATTCTCTTCCCTTGTCACAGATAACTCCCGATCCTACCTCTGAGTCTCTGTGGGAAAAGATTATTGTGCAAGAATTGACTCCGCAGATGATGACTACTTTGTCAGAACTTCTGACACAATTAGACAGATATACTAACAACCACCTGCTACTGAAGTACGGTTTTAACTTAGACTACCGTTCAATTGCTCCTTTTTTCTTCGTTGATTCTACAACAATTAGTCGTCACTGCAACAAAACAACCCAGAAATTACTTGGACAACTTACCCAATGGGCGCAAGAAGAGCTACATATTACGCCTGATTCAGAAAATCTCAAGGAAATAAATACTCTACTAAAGCAGTGCCTGAATCAGTATTACCAAGATTTCATTTTTCGATCTGTGTTTCAGGATGCATGGCAGCAGCTTGACTCAGAATGCCGACATATACTGTACCTACGCTATTTTAGGCGAATAGATGAAGCAGCGATTGCCCACAACTTGCAACTCTCTGAATTGGAAGTCACAAACGGACTAGTCACAGGTACTCAAAAGTTAGCTGCTGCTGTTTGTCACTGGATTTCAAATCACCTAACAGTTTCTCTGGATTTCGTTAATCCACTTGCTGACAAAATTGCAATCTTTGTACAAACATTGATTGCAAATTACCCTGAACATGAATTTTAGATAACACTGAAGAGTCAAAATGTCAACTATGTTAGAAGCATTTATAACTTTATACCCAGAACAGACATGGTTAGAAGTTTCACCAAAACAGCTTGAGGAAACAATGCCATCACAGCAAGAATATTCTTATGATGTCGCTCGTTCAACTGCTTTTACCAACCGCTTAACTCTGAATGCTTTTGTTGATTGGTTCAAGGCAGAATCAGGAATAGACGAGCAGTTAAAGGTGTGGCCAAGTCTTGATGCTTTACCCAGTATATGGGAGATGGTTAATGGTACAGCAATTCAACTGGGAGAAACCAGAGTTGTCCTGATACCAAGCCAGGAGATTGACATCAATGAATTTTGTGTGCCCGCTGAATGGGTAGATATTCCCAGTTGGGCTGCTGACTACTACTACTTGGCAGTGCAAGTAAGTCCCGAAGACTGTTGGTTGCGAATTTGTGGATACACAACCCATAAAAAGTTGAAACAAGCGGGGTTATATGATACAATCAAGCGCACTTATTCTCTAGAGCAAGAAGAATTAATTGAAGATTTAAATGTCATGTGGGTGGCGCGCTCCTTCGGTTGCGATACGCGTTTGCGTTCGCGTAGCGTGCCCGAAGGGCTCAGCGCCCCCTATGCCTGCGGCACGGCTACGCCTATCGGGGCTAGCGTCTGCCCTTTGGGCAATCGCAAAGCAGCAATTAAGCCTTTGCCAAGTTTATCACAAGCACAGGCAGAAAACCTGTTAGCACAGCTCAGTCAACGCTCTTGTTACTCTCCACGTTTGAAAGTGGATTTTGAACAATGGGCAACATTGATGGAAAATGAAAAATGGCGACAGCATCTGTACGAAAGAAGGATAGCTCAAGCTGTAGCACCACAACCTGTATTGGTAAACTTGAGTCAATGGTTTAGCAACGTCTTTGAAGAATATTGGCAGATTGTTGAAGATATCTTTGCTCCAACAGAATTAATTCCAGTTTTGTCGTCAAGAAGTCCAGAACCTGATAGAGAAAGTAAACTTAAGGCGATCGCCAGCATTATTCCCTTATTAAACCCTCATCATGAGGAATTGCTTCGTTGCCAAGCTGCAGGAGTGTTGGGAAAGATTGGCGTAGGAAGTCATGATGTCAGCATTGCCCTGACTGAATTATTGCACACAGCAAGAGATGAGAAAACTCGTTGGCAAGCGGCGATTAGTTTGGGGAAAGTAAACCCAGATCATCCAGAAGCTGGTCGTCAGAGAGCTAAGTTGATTGACTTGGGGATGCAATTAGGGGGGTATCCAGTCGCCCTGATTGTGGCTGTCATGCCAAGAACTGATGGAAAAGTGAATGTTTTTGTGCAAGTCCAGCCAACTCAAGTTGAAACACTTCTACCACCAGGTATGAAACTTGGTTTGCTTTCTGAATCAGAGGAAATTATTCGGGAAGTTGAAGCCAGAAAAAACGCTCTTGGGCAAGGTAAAGACGAGAGTATTCAACTAGTTTTTAGTTGTTCATCAGCAACTCATTTTCGAGTCAAAGTGACGTGTAACAATGTCAACTTTACTGAAAGCTTTGTAATATAAGCAAATAAACTCTTGTCGGGGCAGTTATGGGTAGGGTCGTAGTCTTGAGGATAGAATCTGTTACTCCTGAGAGGGTTTCCGTCTCGTTACAAATATGGAGAGATCATGGACCTCCCATTGTGCACAGAATAGATGCTACTCTACCTGCCCTCTTAGACCTTATTGGTATTTATCAGAGTTGGTATCAGGAATATAGAAACCTGATTATCAATCCTCTTAATCCTGAAATTATTATTGATGAAACTATACCAACCCAAACCAGCACCTCAGGTGTTGATGCTTGTCGTATATTCTCTAGGTTGTTGAGAGACGGCATAAGGGATCGACTTGGAAATAGTGAAAATCCTGGCTGGGCAAGAATTCGAGAGCGTGTGTTGGAGCAGTTATTCAATGTATCCGATGAAATTCGCATCGTTATCCAAGCTGATGATTCTCAACTGTGGAAATTGCCTTGGCATGAATGGGATTTGCTTCAGAGAGACTCTGTTCGCACAAACGGTGTTGAAGTTGCTTTTAGCAACTTGCATGATTCAGCATCACCTTCAAACCCAGTGACTCCTCAAGGCTGGGTAAAAATCCTAGCACTAGTAGAAAATATTCCAGGTCTGCAACAAACAGTGCAGACAACTATAAGGAGTTTACCTGAAGTCATACCAGAATATCCATCCAATTTGGATGCATTACAATCTCAGCTAAGACAGGGCTGCGAAATTCTCGTTTTTGCTGGACACGGTTACACAGGAGGTGATGGAATTGGTCGAATTATTTATGGAAATAGCCAGATAACTGTTGATTGTTTTGCCGAAGCTTTAAAAGAAGCAGTCAGTAAAGGTTTAAAACTTTTATTTCTATGTTGTTGCGACAACTTGGGCTTAGTAAAAGACTTGAAAGATGCAGGCGTTAATATCCCAGTCATCATCGCGATGAGAGAGGAGATATCAGTCGAAGCTGCACAAGAATTTTTTGCTAATTTTTTTCAAGAATATGCTCAACAAAAGCAGCCCTTATATAAATCATTTCGGCGAGCAAGAGTTGCATTAGAAAACTGGGAAGAGCGTTTACCAGGAACAAAACGGATACCGATAATTTACCAAACTTTATCCGTCACGCCTCCTACGTGGGAAGAGTTAATTGCATCTGGACCAGAACCACAACTGCCTGAACCAGTGGTATCTCCCCCAATAGAACTGCCTGAGCCAGTTATTAATCCACTCTTAAGGTTTATACGTTCATTTCGTCGATTTGTGCAGCGTCGTTTTGTAAGAAAATTCTTGCTGCTGATGTTAGTAGGATTAGGAATAGCTTTCATAATTTGGCGTATACCTATTCTTTCTCCACCCCCAGAAGTCGCACTTTGTCCTACAGGACTTCCTGACAATATAAGTTATGGAGACAAAATTTTAAATGAGAACGATAGAAACTTAGATCCAGCACAAAGCGGAACTAAGAAATTGCAAGAGGCGTGCACAAAATTCGGTAATGGGCAAGATAAAAATGCTGTAGCTGCTGCTATTCCTTTATTTGAGCAGGCTGTTAAAGACTTGACCACTGCTCATAAACAGAATACGAAGAATGCTGAAATACTGACTTATAAAAATAATGCTGAGGTATACCTCAAGTATGCCGAGGACATTTCTCAGTCCACTCCAAAGCTAGATAGACCTAAGATTTTAGCAGTTGCTATTCCTGTCAATCCAAGAAATTCTCCTTTACCGGGAGAAATAAAACAATCAGCAAATGTAATCAACTTAGGCGTTGCTATAGCTCAGAAAGAATTCAATCAAACTCAAAAGAATAACCAGAAATTCCTAGTTTTAATAGCTGATGATAATTCTGAGATGAGTACTGCTAAACCAATTATCGAGAGTTTTAAAAAAGTACAACATGAAATTGTAGGTGTTGTTGGTCACGCTTCTAGCGGCTTAACATTAAATGCTAGTAGATTTTATAATCAAAAAAAAATAGTCTTAATATCTCCGACTAGTACAGCAGAAGATATTCGTCCAAAAGATGTGAAACCTATTGATAATTACATATTCAGAGTTTGCCCCACTAACAAATAAATTGCCAAAAAAATAGCCGAATATATCGACAAGAATGTTGCTTATAACAATAAAAAGAAGGTCATCATCGGTTACGTCAATGACCCTTATGTACAGTCGTTAAAGACAGAAGTTGCAGATCTGCTATCTAAAAGGCAAAGAAAGGTTGATCCTCTTAATTTAGATACAGACAACATTCAGACACATCTAAAAGATGCTGTAGCGCTTGTTCTCATCCCAAATCTTGGGAGACGCGAGTCAATTTTAAATTGGTTTTACACAGCTAATAATTCTCCTTATCAATTACCTGTTATCGGTAGTGATAGTATGTATAGTGAGTCAATTATAAACACGTCAACACGTAAACCATGCCCAGAAGGACTAATGCTGGCTGCTCCTGCTTATGATTCTGAATTTACGAACAAGGTCAATGGTATTTTAAACAACCAATATGCAACCATTGAAGATTGGCGTGTACCATACTCCTATGATGCGGCTTTAGCCTTATTCACGGCGGCTAGCAATACAAATCAACAATTTTCATCAAACAGCAGTCAAATCAAGGACTTATTACACAATCTAAACATTACAGGCGTTACAGGGCAAATTCAGTTTGACGCCAATGGAGACCGAATACAGCCTAATAACAGTGACGATATTGAATTATTTCGTGTCGTAAACAATGGTAACCAGTGTAGCTTTCAACGATTATAAATACAGGCGGATGAGACAGGAAACTCACGCATACAAATAAGATCGTCACTGATTCACTTTTGTTGTGAAGCCCCAACCGGGCGCGAAACGCTCGTTGGGGACTTCACCTATACTGGTTGATCTCCTGTACGCGTCTAGCGAGACTCACTCAAAATAGAACTAAACACCCCCATAGCTTGTTTTAACTGCTTCGCTGTATCTGCCTCTTCTCGATAAGTTCGTATATAGTCCAAAATCAATCCGAGAAACGGCACTAGGTAAGCAATAATCTTGAGAAAGTGGGCGATGTTGAAATCGTTGTCAAACAGCACTTTTGAACCAAAAACCATATGGAGCTGAGTCGCTACTTCGGGAATAACGCTGATAACCAACGCATGAGAGAACAGACTTGGATATTTGTTATAAAAGCGAGGGAAAACAACAAAACCTGCAAAGATAAATAGTAACAGCGGAGCAACGTCCCACGGACGAGTCACCATAGAGTTAGGAAATATGGTTTTGGGTAGAGTTGCGCTGTGGGCGCAGATAGATACAATCCAAAAAGCAATGACACCAAAAACTAGGCTCGAAAGTACCACCAAAGTAATACCGCTCTTCCATCTTCTTGGCTGAGCAATCAAAAAAAAGCCTGCTCCACCAAGCATAATCAGAGCATTGAAAAGTCGGCAGATTGCCCAAGTGAAGGGGATGAGATTTTGGTTATCTGCCACACCCTGAATTAATCTATCAGCCGCCAGAGTGTGAAATGCATCCATGCATCCAGAGCTAAAAAGTGCTATGCCAATGATGGGAGTAACGACATCAGCCTTAAGGTAGAAATGTATCAAAGACAAAATAACTGTGAAGATTGCTGTACAGAAGGCACTCCACTCTAAAATGGTGTGCGTAAAACTGCCAGATAAAGTGTAGTGCATAACATCAATCACTTTGTCCTTAGTAGTATTTGACAGTGAGGCATCAAAAGTCTGTGAGGGCGAACCAAAATCTACTCCCAATAGATTCAGCAAGCTAGGCAGCACACAGATGACGACTACTGCCCAAACCAATTGAACAGGAATCCTATTTTTTCTCATATAAATTTCTTAAGTATCTCGCCTGATAAGATATAGATTGCTAAACTAAGATTACAGCAAATATCGGGATTCTTTTACAAAATATATTGGTAAATTTCCGTAAAAGAAGCACAGGAGATGCGCCTACCCGGAGTGTAACGTGATACAGAGCTACAATGCAAACGGCGAAAGTAAACCCGATACGCGCCGGCTTCAGACGTAGCAAAATACAGCGGTTCACATCAATACATACATCTGTCACTATTTTTAGTGACTATTATCACAGTGGTCTCTTCGTAAGTATTGTTATGATGCGAACTATTTAAAAGAATTAGTTCAGTATTTTCACACAAACTTAAGGTAGAGCAATGTTGGATAATCGTCGAGACGTCAAGCCAAGTCTAGCGTCTTTGTGGAAGCTTGACTGTACTCGTGTTGTTAAAGTTCTTAGAGGGAGTATTGTCTTAAAAGTGACAGCTTTAGCTATCACCATTGGCACACTTCCATTACTGACAGTTAGGACAACGACTCATGAGTTTGCGAACCAATCGAGAAGTAAGGAAATAACCGAAGTTCAACAAACCAGAACCTCCGCTAAAGCAAATGAGGTACCCCAAACGATGCTTGAACAGCATCAAAAAATTCAGATAGCGGCTCATTTATCGATTTTGGTAAATCCTCTGGTACGGCATAATATTTTTGAACAACAGCAAGCAGTGCTAAACCGCTACATAGAGGTTCTGGTGAACCTTGACAAAATTGTTGTAAAAATCGATAACGCATACGAGTTGATAAACTACGTAGTTTGGAAAACACCAAAAGGTTTGCCAAACGAACATGAGGATGTCGTCTTTGCTGTAAATAAAGTTACTGCATCTGCCAACCAACAAGACTCACTCCTGAGCCTGCTACTTTGGATTGGGGTGATAGGATCTTTGGTCGTTGCGATCGCTATTTTCCTAGTTCAATGGTGCATAAGTCCAATCCTGAATACAACGAATGTGCTCAAAAAACTAGGTTTAAAAGAACCCCACCAGATTGATGCACAACAAGAAGACGAATTCGCTTCTTTAGGCTCTACAATCAACTTGATGGCAGACCAACTCAAAGTTCTAGTCAAAGAACAAGCAGAATACTCCTCTCGCCAAGAAGCTGAAGCCAAACGAACACAGATCTTTACAGAAATCACACTGCGGATTCGTCAATTTTTAAGACAGCAAGATATCCTCCAGACAACAGTTGAAGAAATCCGAAACTTACTTGCAACTGAGCGAGTAGTCGTATATCGCTTTAACGATGTAGGAAGTGGAAATATCGTATCAGAATCTGTTGCTGCTGGTTGGTCAAAAATCATCGATAAACAGATGAATGATCCCTGTTTGAGTGAGCGTTACATACAACACTACAAAAATGCTCGGGTGCGTGCTATTGATAATATTTACCAAGCGGGGTTGACAAATTGTCACGGTGAGGAATTGAGCCGGAACGCGGGTATAAGTAAGTCGGCGTAAAAATTTCAAGGTATGTCATTGCGAGTGGAACGAAGCAATCGCAAGGATTTTGTGGATTTTACATTCTGTTACATAGTTCGATTTATTTGTGCTGACTTACTTAACTTTTTTAGGATTATTTCTCTAGTGTTAGAATCTAGTCACTAGAAAATTTTTTTATGAATGCTGGAGCGGTTCCTTCCAACCCTTTCGTAGCTGGCGGGATGTTAGATGATCCCCAGCTATTTGTTGGTCGAAAAGATGAATTACATGCGATCGCATCACGAATGAGTGGTGCGCAGCCAACAAGTGTCAATGTTGTTGGTGAAAAACGAATTGGCAAATCCTCGTTGCTGTATCACTTTTTCCAGACTTGGGAGCAGCGAGTGCAAGATCCCAGCCGTTATGTAGTGATTTATCTGTCGCTTCAAAGTGTTGTGTGTCAACGGGAAGAGGATTTCTATCTCGCTGTGGCGCAGGAGTTGCTGCGTCGTCCGGCTGTGCGAGCCATACCAAGTTTAATGACTGCTTTGCAACTCAATCCTCTTAACCGCTTGGCATTTTCGACGGCGATCGCATTATTTAAAAATCAAATTCAAAACCAAAATAACAACCAAAATCAAAATAACAATCAAAACTTATTGCCTGTTCTGTGCTTGGATGATTTTAAGACATTATTTGAGAACAAGAGCGAATTCGATGATGGATTTTATAACAACTTGCGCTCTTTGATGGATAGCAACAGTTTGATGCTGGTGGTTGCTTCCCAAAAGGAACTCGATTTTTATGCTCGTCGCCATCAACTGACTTCTTCTTTCTTTAATTTAGGTCATGTGCTCAAGCTGAGGGAACTGAGTGAAGAAGAAGTCACAGAATTAGTTCTCTTACCTAGCAGCACTGTTACTCATGCCCAACCAGCCTTGGGTATGCATGAGCAGAAGTTAACTCGGCAATTGGGTGGGCGTCATCCTTTTTTGCTGCAATTAGCAGGTATGCTGGTGTATCAAGCCCGTCAGCAAGGGAAAGATGAAAACTGGGTAAAAACTCGGTTTAAAGAGCAGTCTCGCCGTTTACCCCGTCCTGGATTGGGTTCCCGCCGGTGGTGGCGTTCTCTACGTTGGTTAGTTTGGAATCTCCCAATTCGTATAGGTAGCGTAGTAAAATCCATCGGCGTGAGTGTGAGCGATATGAGCAGTTGGATTTTAGGAGTTGTTATAGTTTGTGTCATTATCTTGGTTGTGTTCGGTCTTGTGAGTCATTCTGATGCGTGGCGGTGGATACAGAAGTTGGTGAATAAAGTCTTAGGGGGATAGCGATGACTCGACAGCGTTCAGCATCAGATTTGTGGACTTACATCGCTGAATGTATTCGCCTCCTTTACTGGATTTACCTCAAGCCCTACACCTTTGCCAACTGGTTGCGGGATATCCATCCAGAATTGAAGCCAGGTACAAATCCCTTTGCAAAACGAGCCGAATTTTCCACTAACCCGCGCCTGCGTCGTTATGCTGGGCAGGTTTGGTGGCTAACTGCTGTCATACCTTTAGTAGCTGTGTTGATAGCAGCACCAATTTATACCTTTGTCACGCCTTTAGTAGCACCAATTAATGGCTTTGAGGATAGTGTTGAGTCGTTTAACTGGCTTGCTAGTGGTCTAATTTGGCTTGGTTGGTTAATCGGTTTGATGATAGTAGCACGTGGTGACAACAAACAGAAAATATTAGTGTTAATCTTTGCTACCCTTACAATACTCTTGCCATTCATCTTGTCATTCACCACACCCTCAAGCGTGGCGTTCGTAGGTGTGGCGTTTAACGTGGCGGTTGGCATGGTGCTTGGCGTACCGTTTGGCGTGGCGTTTGGCGTGACGTTTGGCGTAGCGAGCAGCCTGGCGATTAGCGTGGCGTTTGGCGTGACGCTTGGCGTAGCGAGCGGCCTGGCGTTTAATATCGTCCTGGCGTTTGGTGTGGTGGTGTTAGGGGTGGCGTTTGGCGTGGTGTGCATTCTTGGGGTTTTGCGTGTTTATTTTTGGGTGCCAGAGTTGCTGTGGATGCTTATCCTGCGTTTGCTCACACAGCAAAAGAATCCAGTGCTAGCACTGCGCTACTTACCACCTCGCTTTGACGAACTCATCCGCTTACCCCTACCTTTCATGGGTGAGATGATTGTCAAGGCTTATCGAGAAAACCCAACCGCTGCTCGTGAAACAATTGATTATCTAATAAATTTTACTAACCAGCAGCAGGTTGCACTTCAGGCAATGGCTAATATCGCTGTTACTCGCCTCAACAGTTGTCAAACTCTTAGCGATATCGCGAATATGACTGAAGAACTCGCTTGGATTCCCTCACCTCCGCCAAAAGAACTCAGTTCGGCACTACCACAACTGTTAGACATCAGCCAAGATGTATCAGCAGCAAGTCAAGCCACTTCAGCTCATCGTCAGTCTGAGTTACTTAACCGTCCCATCAGTGCATTGCGTCTACTAAAGAACAGTCTGGCTTTTGGCAAGAATGCTGAAGTTGCCACGACTTTTGGCAGTATTATACAGCGTTGGCAGAGTATTCTGGAAACTGCACAGCGTACTTTGGAAGAACAAGGACGGTTTTCAAAAGAATTCCGGCAAGTTTATATTGCTGGCAATGCTCTAGATCCCCAAACGGCAGAGAATCGTTTTAAAGGACGGATGGACTTGTTTCGGGAAATCGAAACTTTTGCGCTTTCTGAATCACCGCCTGTTTTACTACTGTATGGCGGGCGTCGCACTGGCAAAACTTCTTCTTTGAAATATCTGCCCGACAAAGTAGGAGCAAGTTTGATTCCTTTGTTGGTGGATTTACAAGGTGCAGCATCAGCGACAACGCTTCAGGGATTGGCAAACAATCTGGTGTCACAAATGACGGAAGCTGCACGGCGATTACCCCGTCGTCTTGACTTGCCTTACACAGATTTAAGCAGAACAGATCCATTCATCGCCCTCCAAAATTGGCTCGTACAAATTGAACGCACTTTGCCTGATAAGCGATTTCTTCTGTGTTTGGATGAATATGAGCGCTTGAGTGAGGTGGTGGAAACGACACGTAGCCGAGTTCCTCTCAACTTTCTCCGCAATATTCTGCAACACCGCACTTCTTGGACTTTACTTTTCAGTGGCTCTCACGAATTGTCGGAACTTCCCACATACTGGAGTGACTACCTAATTAATACCAGAGCTTTACGGTTGACATATTTGCACGAATCAGAAGCGCGTGAGTTGATTGAGAAACCTGTGGAGGACTTCCCCAAAATCTACGAACCAGAAGCAGTAGATGCTATTATCCGTCTGACTCGCTGTCAACCTTATCTCGTGCAGTTGATGTGTTACGAAGTCGTGGAGTTGCTCAACCGTGGTATCAGGCAAAATAAGCGAGACGCGGCTACTATCAAAGCGACTGTACACGATGTGGAGACAGTTATTCCCACAGTGCTGGAACGGGGAGATCAGTATTTTAGGGAATTGTGGACAGGTTTTACGGAGGGCGATCGCAACTTACTCCAGCGTCTCCTTCAAGGAGAAACTCCCACAAAACAAGACAAAGCATCTGTGCGAAAACTCGTGCGCAAAGAAATTTTGTATAAGGAAGGTGTTGAGTTCCAAGTGCCTTTAGTTCAGAAGTATGTGGAACAGCGGCTAGAAGACGAAACTTGATGACATGGTGAGCTATTTCCGGCAAGCTAAAGTAGTGAAAAGTGATTCTTTTGTAAATTTAGAAATATAGGACTCGTATTTGATTTTTGAAAAAAACTCCGTACGCCTTTATTACTTCTTCCCTGTTCCCTGTTAAGAGTTCCCTGCCCTGACGAGTTAGTATGGCTCCGCCACGCAAGCTAACAGAAATCAAACCGGATTCCTATAGCATCATATTTCCATATTTCGCTTTTTCCAATAATCGGGTTTGCGCTTTCCATGTGCAATCGCTATCACCCAAATAACTTCTTCAAGCTCTATATAAAAGATAAGATAAGGGAAACGTTTAATAGCATAACGTCGCACCCCTTCAATTTTATATGGTGTTCCGAGATTTGGATTTTGCTGAATATTTCCAAGAACTTTCTCCACTTCAGATAAGAAATCAAGTCCTAAACCAAATTTTTGCTTTTCATAGTAAGCAATTGCAGCATCAAGTTCCTTTCTGGCTTCGGTGTGAATAACGATAAATTTCACGAATATTTTTCTCGCAACTCAGAAAATACTTGATTTAAAGGTTCGCCAATAGCTGTCCCACGATGAATATCTTCTAGGCGCTTAGTTAATTCCGTATCCCAAGCAGCTTCTACATCATTATCAACATCTCCATCTAAAGATTGAATCAAAAAATGAGCAATTTCGGCACGTTCTTGTGCCGAAAGTTGAGAAAGTTCAAGCTTGAGTTTTTCCGCAGTTTCAGTCATTTTATCGTTTCTCTTGAGCAATTGAGATACGAGGCTTAACTCTTCAATTTTAACTGCGTTCACGCTTGGTTCACCCTCCGGGTATCTCCTGCGGAGACGCTACGCGTTAGCCCTCTGGGCGTGCGCTTTGCGCATACGCAGTCGCTACAACGGGGGGAACCCCAACGCCAGGTCCCTCTGTCGGGAAACCCTCCTGCAGGACTGGCTCCGCAACGCGCTGCTCACAGTGCTGCGCGGAACGCAGATCGCTACCTTGCAAAAAAAGCGGGATAGGCAACTTGCCTATCCCACTAAAGTCACACTAAAAAAGCGATCGCTCCTCTAGACGCTCTAAAACTCTAACCTACGCTTAAGTTCCAGAAGTCCAAGAGTTTGTGTACTCAATTTGATCTTCTGTGAGGGTATCAATCTCAATTCCCATTGCCTGCAATTTCAGCCGTGCAATGTCTTGATCGACTTCTGTTGGAATTGAGTGGATACCGGGTTCCAGGTTACCTTTATTTTTCACGAGGTATTCGCAACCCAAAGCTTGGTTGGCGAAGCTCATATCCATCACCGCGCTAGGATGTCCTTCTGCTGCAGCCAGGTTAATCAAGCGTCCTTCACCCAGAACTACGACAGATTTGCCACTTTGCAGGCGATACTCTTGGGTAAAGGGACGTACTGTCTTGACTTCCTTGGCTTTACTTCCCAAGGCGACGAGATCCAATTCAATGTCAAAGTGACCGGAGTTACAGACAATCGCGCCGTCTTTCATCACGTCAAAATGCTCACCACGAATGACGTGCTTGTTACCAGTCACAGTGATAAACAAATCTCCTTGGGGTGCAGCTTCTGCCATTGGCAGGACGCGGAAACCATCCATCACCGCTTCAATTGCTTTGATGGGGTCAATTTCGGTGACAATCACGTTAGCACCGAGTCCTCGCGCCCGTAATGCTGTTCCTTTACCGCACCAGCCGTAACCAACAACGACAACGGTTTTACCAGCAAGCAGAACGTTGGTAGCGCGGATAATACCGTCTAGGGTTGATTGTCCAGTACCGTAGCGGTTGTCAAAAAAGTGTTTGGTGTCAGCGTCGTTGACGTTGACTGCGGGGAAAGTGAGAACGCCATCTCTGAACATGGCGCGGAGTCGCACAATTCCAGTTGTCGTTTCTTCTGTGGTCCCAATAATGTCAGCAAGTTGGTGCTGGCGTTGTTGTACCAGGGTAGCGACGACATCACAACCGTCATCAATGATGATGTTGGGGCGATGATCTAAAGCAATTTGTACGTGACGGCTGTATGTTTCGTTATCTTCACCTTTGATGGCAAAGACTGGAATTTCATGATCTGCGACGAGGCTAGCAGCTACGTCGTCTTGAGTTGATAGGGGATTGCTCGCAATCAGCAGGGCGTCTGCACCACCAGCTTTGAGTGCAATTGCTAGGTGTGCTGTTTCTGTTGTGACATGGCAGCAAGCCACAAGGCGAATGCCCGCAAAGGGCTTTTCTTGGGCAAAGCGATCGCGAATCTGCCGCAAAACTGGCATCTCACGTCCAGCCCATTCAATGCGCTGTCTTCCCAAGGCAGCTAGGCCGAGGTCTTTAACCTCGTGCTTTAATCGGGGAGAAGTTGCGGTCATCAAATAGTTCCTCAATTACAAAGAAATTGGCGTAAATTCTTACGCACTCTACTAGAGTATTCCAAGACTGGCAATCTGAAACAAGATTTGCTCACAAAAAAGCCAGTTAATGGTTCTTTGCACTAGCTTGACGTTTGAGAGCGCGAATGTCAAGAACTAGGGGTGTAGGGGTATAGGGGAGAGGAAGAATCAATGGACGTTAACTCTTGTTTCTCCCTGCTAAAAGCGCCCTGCCCCCGACTGCCTACTTCTGCTGACAACTGACATCCCATAACTAGATTTATTAATAAATATGTAGTGTGATTAATTTTTCTTAAGAACAAACGAAGAAACACCTAACTGTGGACAGGTATAATTACTAGGATTGCTTAGGCAAGATAGATTTCAGCTAAGCTAGCAGCGTTGAAATAACAAAGGAGGTGCCCATTGCGCTCTCAATTTGTGGCGATCGCTTTTTCTTCAATAGTGATCACTGTTGGGACAATGCCAAAAGCTACAGCGCAGCAGATTCCCTTTTTACCTAACCTACCAACCCCTAACTTGTTGATTCATGAATCAGAAAAAGCAACAGAAACAGATTGGGTTTCTTTGGATGGTAGGCGTTTGTTTCAGATAGCGGCACCAAAAGGGAGCTTGACACAGCGTTTACAAGATATCCAACAAAGGTTGGATCAACAAAGTCAAGATTACTTTCAAAAATCTGATGCAGAACCTAATGTACAGATCAAAACTGAAAAGAAATCAACGACTCTAAAGGGAAAAACGACTGAAACCGTATTAACAGTAATTCTTCTTAATGGTCAATACCTGATGACCGTCAATGACCAGGATGCCAGTTTGCAACAGGATAATACCTCAACTGTGGCAAATCAAATCGTTGAAAAGTTGAAAGAAGGCTTGAAACAAGCAAAGCAAGAGCGACAAAGTAAGTTTTTAATTCAACAAGGTCAAATCGCTGCTGCTGCTGGAGTAGCGATGATTGTCATCAGTTGGGGGGTTTATTCTTACCAACACCGCCCCAAAAAATATAAAGCACAGCCCGTCACCACAGCTTCAGCAGCAGCTAGACCGATGACGTTACAGCTAAATCAACAACAACATCAACATATTACAGAGGTTAAGAGGCGGCTGTATCAGCTAGCGCAAACAACGATTTGGGGGGGTGGAAGTCTTTTTATACTGGGTTTATTACCCTACACACGACCGCTTCAGCTATGGATTATGATTGCAGCGCAAGTTCCTTTGACATTGGGTGTTATAGCTCTGGGAACTTATGTGGCAATACGTCTAAGCTATGCCTTGATTGACCGTTTCAACTCTGCTTTTGTCAACAGTGCTGTCTTGTTGACTCCAGAAGCTCCCGAACGTATACAATTGCGAGTTTCTACCATTTCTGGCGTTACTAAGAGTCTTATCACCATTAGCTGTGTAGCAGTTGGTACTCTGCTAGCTCTGGGGGCGTTAGGTGTAGAGCTCGTTCCCTTACTAGCAGGTGTTAGTATAGTTGGTGTTGCAGTGTCCCTGGCATCCCAAAGTTTGATTAAAGATGCGATTAATGGTTTTCTCATCATTCTAGAAGACCAGTACGCCTTAGGTGATTATATTACAGTTGGAACTGTAGGTGGTTTGGTCGAAAATTTGAATCTGCGGATGACGCAAGTGCGCGATGGAGAAGGGCGCTTAATTACCATTCCTAACAGTGAAATCAAAATTGTTGCCAATCTTTCTAGTCGCTGGTCAAGAGCCGATTTAACTATCCCAGTTGCATACCAAACCGATGTTGATGAGGCGATAAAATTAATTCAAAAAGTTGGTGTGGAGATGGATCAAGATCCGCAATGGGATCATCAAATTCTGGAAACACCTCAAGTTTTGGGAATAGATAATTTTGCAGTTGCTGAGAAAGGTTTCTTAATTCGTGTGTGGATTAAAACACAACCCCTCAAGCAATGGAGTGTGGCACGAGAGTATCGCCGTCGCCTAAAAAACGCCTTTGACCAAGCTGGAATTTCCATTTTTATTCCGTGACAAGCCATAGGACTTACGGAACCTCACCCTGCCCTGTCGGGCATCCCTCTGGTGCGATTTCACCAGAGGGAAAGATTTTAGCAAGTAGGGTGTGTTGTCGCCAAGCGCCGCACCATCTATGATTTTCGGTGCGTTAGGACGTTCCGTCCATAACGCAACGCCAGATGCTACAACGGGGGGAACCCCCGCACCGCACTGGCTCCCCTACCAGATTAAAACGAATGTTAGTTAGATTTTCCGACTTGTGTGTACACCGTAGCCCTTAATAAAGGGTGGGCTAGTTTTTTTGTGATTAATTATACGGACATCATATGAGTGGTAGGTGGTGCAACTAACCACTCACCAATCCCCATCTCACTCGCCAAAACAGTACAAAAATACTATAATAAAGATAGCGTTCACAAAGCCCAGTAAAGTATAAAACGGGTGCGTGACAGTCTTCTGGAGATGGGTTCAACGGTTTGTCCTATGATGAAGCACTATATTCTCAGCCTTAATCCAACTGCTAAGCACGAATGGGATCGGTGTATTTTACGTGACCCACTAACTGCTAAACGCCCGGACATCGCCAAGTTAGTCGCCGAAGCAGTTGGCGCTGATACAGGCAGTTATTTAGTCAGTGTAAATATTGAAGTTCAAGTGTTGGAGCAAGCTGCAGTACCTCACGCTGAACAGCTTTCCTTAAATGTTGGGGAGGTGACTATCCAAGCACCTCAACTGAGGGAAGTGGCGTAAAGGGAGACAGGGGGAGAAAATACTCCCTCACCTTTCCCGTTTACCGCAGCTACTCAGTACCATATCTTTGCTATTTTGTATGTAAATTTGCGTAACAAAAAACTGATCTATGTTAACAAAGCAACTGAATCATTATCCAGCTGCGTTGGGCGCAGCCCTTGTCGAAGACATCGCTCAAGCTGCCCAAAGAGTAAATGAAGTAGATTCTCAGTTAATGGCTGTTCAGCTGCAAATTAACCGATTTGAAGGTAATGCCGATCGCGCCGCCGCCTTTGATATGGATTTGAAAAATGATGCTCAACGCAAAGCACGTCGCTTTGAAGTACTACTTGTGAATCAAGAATATCAAAAAGCGATGGATACCCTGATACAATTAACTACCGAAAAGGCGAATGCTGTTGCCCATTTAGAATATCTGCGCAACCTGTTTAGCGTAGCGAAACTAGAAGCAAGACTCACAATCGCTCAACAACTCACAGATTTTGAATCGCATGAATTAGTGGGTTTGTAGTTGTGTTGGAGAAAGTACTTTGTGGGGTTGATTAGACGGAACCTCACCCTGCCCTATCGGGCATCCCTCTCCTTATTAAGGAGAGGGAAAAGTTAGCGTAGCTAAAAGTCAGATCTGTGTACACCGTAGCTTAGGGGAGAATCTTAAAAGCCCCCTTTTTAACTCTGTTGGGGGATCTCTTGTGCGTAAGTCCTATAGATCATAACTTATTCAGCAGCACGGCAATTTGCTGATTAATGGCTGTGACATCAAAACGCTGGCTGGCTGTAGTTTGTGCATGATGAGCGATAGTCGCAATCTTCTGTGGTTCTTTGAGACAGGTGGTTATCACTTGTGCTAATTCATCAGGCTTTCCTGGTGTGACTGAGAAACCATTGACACCGTGCTCTACCAATTCTACTGCACCACCAGCTTTTGCAGCCACAACAGGTCTTCCGCAGAGCATAGCCTCTACAATCACTCTACCAAATGGCTCTGGAGCGGTCGAGGTATGTGCAACTAAATCACAAGCCGCCATCAGCAGGGGAACATCTGAACGAAATCCTAAAAATTTGACTCGATTTTCTAGTCCCAGTGCTGTCACCTGTTGGTGTAAGTGCTGGACATATTCTTGTTCTCCAAACAGTGCATCACCTACTAAGATTGCTGTGACATCAACAGGAGATTGTGTTAATGCTTCTATTAATATATGCTGCCCTTTCCAAGGTGCGAGACGGCTAAAATGTCCGACAACAAATTGTCCATCTAACCCCAGTTGTTGTCTAATTTGACTGACATCCGACTCGTGGCTTTGATAATTTTTCGGGTCAAAGCCATTGTAAATCACTTCAGTTATATCTAAACGTCCTCCTGCTGCTACGAAGCCTGCTTGACTTGCTTGAGAATTAGCAATGACGAGTGATGCAAAACGATTGGCGCAAGTTACGGCAATGCGACGGTTGGTTTGGCTAAAGTGCTCTGGGGAAAGAATATCATGCAAATGATAGACCAAAGGACGACGGCTGAAAAAACTCGCTAGTGCGCCAACAACTAAGGCTTTTTGTGTATTAGCGTAAATTAAATCAAATTCTCTGGCTTTTTGCACCACTTTAGAAATCAAAGGCAGAATTTGAGCCAGGCTGCCCAATCCTTGTGCTAAACTGCTTTCTTTACGAACTTGTATGGCTTGATTTGTGAGAACTTGAACCGGAATGTGATTTTGTTCTAGTAAATTTTTAAAAGAACCATCAGCAAATAATCCCACTAAACAACTATCTTTATAGGGTTTGGCGATATCTATTAAACAGAGTTCAGCCCCACCGGGTTTACCACTTTGGTCTAGGAATAGAATTTTCATATAATTTTCATATAATTTTCATAAAATATTTAATAATTTCGCTCAGCAGTAGCCATCAACAGTAAGTTCTTGTTCTTGCAAAAATATGATGAATGAATATTTAGAACCACAGATGCACAACAGACACTTGCGCGACTGTCGGGAAACTCCCCCACCGCAGTGTCCTCCAGATTAACACAGATAATTTATCTGTGTGTATCTGCTCCCAAAGCTTCGCTTGAGGGCAAGGTTTATCTGTTGTTTAATTTTATTCAAATTGACTTTTGCAAGAGGTTTAGTATATGCTAGGCTGCAAAGGAAAAAGTTGCCAAAGCAGCCTCAAGAGATTTTAGTTTTTTCTACTTATTGTGTTATTGCTGAGCCAATAGAACTTGCCGTACATCTTGAGCTATCTTATCCCAGTTAAAGTTTGTGACGGCGTAGTGGCGACAAGCTTCTCGTGAAGGTGTTGGTATTTTTCCCAATAGCACTTGTTCTAATTTTTCTGCAATGGCTGGAACTTCTGTGGAAGACGTAATGAAATCCGGTGAAAATGGTTCTAAAATTTCTGGCATTCCTCCAACCGGAGTACACACAACAGGAGTACCGCAGGCTAAAGATTCTACTACTGCTAATCCAAATCCTTCAAAAGACTGACTGGGCATAACACTCAAGTCAGCGGCTTGGTAAGCAACAGGTAACAGTTCGTCAGGTATGAATCCTAAAAATTTCACATGCTGATCAAGTCCTAATTCAGTAGCCTGCTGTTGTAGTGTTGCTTGCTGTGGTCCACGTCCGGCGATCGCCAGCATCACATCTGGAATCCTCGGCTTAATAATAGCCAAGGCGTCCAACAATTTGTCTAGTCCGACTCGATTCACCAAGCGGCGGGCGGTGAATAAAATTGGGCGATCTTGCGGCCAGTCTAGTTTTGTTCGAGCCTCTTGAGGTGATAGATTAGGTTGAAACTGAGTAATATCAACTCCACCAGGAATGACATGAATTTTGTTCCAAGGAACTTGATACTGTTTGTGTAATATATTCCCGAATGCTTTGCTAAGAACAATGAGGCGATCGCAACGGTTATATGTTCTTTGTTCTATCAGCTTAGCTTTGAGAAGAACACTTAGTTTCCTCTCTTCCACTTCTTCTTGACTTTCAAAAGCCCAAGGACCATGAAAGTTAAAGGTGACAGGTACACCTTTTGGCAAAAGATCCAAAATCGGGAAACTATATAGTGCAAAATGTAAATTAATCACATCCGGTTTTTCAGTTCTTGTTTTCTGAAAATTAGTGCGAATAGACCATAATCGTTTCCAAATCGGACTACTTGGTGATGCTAAATTAGTCAATTTTATTGGCAAGTTTGGTTCAGCTTCTGGTAAACCAACTCCACATAATTCAACTTTGTCTTGATTTGCTGCTAGTTTCTGAGTTAGTTCATAGATATATCGTTCTAATCCTCCAGGGGTTTTAGGAAACCAGCCTACTCCTAAACACAGAATAGACTTAGATTCTAAAGCATTTTTGGTATTATTTTCCACTTACATTTCTCCGAGTACGGGTTGTGCCTGTGTCTACAAGTCAATTAACAGTTATCAAGAAAGCGCGGGATCAATTTCATCGCTTGGGTAAGGATTTCGCTACGTTTGACAACGAAGGTGTTCAGACGTGCCGCAGGAGATACCCGTAAGGGCGGGTGCAAATCCCCCTGCATACGCTGCTTCACTGCGGCTGACAACTGGTGCTGTTTTCATGACTAATGTCTTTTTTTGGGTTCATTCAGTACGGTTACTCATGCTGACTATACATATATTCTCTTACTTGATATATAATCCGAATTTTTCCCTATTACTATATATTTCATTCCTTTATATCATCTCTCTATAGAGTGACAAGTTCATAATAGAAATTTATCTCAACATGATGATTACAGAAATAATCTATAGCAATCTTAAATCATTCTTCATAAACAAGATCCCCGACAACTTTTACGAAGTCGGGGATCTGTGGCTTTCAGTATCAAAAAGAAATGAGGCGTAATTTGCCATAATTCAGAGGAAGGTTAAGCTCCTTAGGCTGATATAAAGGAGTTTAAAACCCCTGCACAATTAAAGATTTTGACGGTATACAATGAGGTGATGAGCGCAAATTATACCTAATTGCATAATGTGAAATTATTGCTTCGCCGACTCCAGTTTTTCGTTCTCCTTCAAAAGCACAAAGACACAAAATAAACAGGAGTGACTTTGTGCCTTTGCGTCAAAATATTTTCTTACTTACCGAAAACCCCAACTCCGTAGTAGCACATTGCAGAATTGCAACTGGGCAGATCAACCTTGACTCGATACGTTCCACTCCGAGTCGGAGTCACACCAACAGTCGGAATGTCATCATCATCAGTATCAGCCGCAATGACTTGACCACGGTCATTATAAAGGGTAATGTCTAAATCTTGACAATCTCCGTCGCACACGCCAACGATGCCATATTGCTGACCTGCACGCAAATTTATGGTTAAATAATCAGAGCCACCACTACGAATTCCATCAATAAAAGGTTCATGGGTTAGCTGATAGCCATTTAGACCACCATGAATTGCAGCTCGCATTAATTGCATCCCTACTTGCTCAATAAAAGTGTTAGCACTCGCGGGAGTTGGTGCAACAAAAAGCAAACCGGAGATGCCAGAGATAACAGCTACTGCACCTAATAATTTAGCTTTGATATTCATAAGTTAAGCTTCCTTTTGTGGTAATTTTGTACTGTAATTTATGCACTTGAAATCAAGCACAAGGATTTTGTAGAGACGGGTTTGATCACGTTTCTACAAGCGAATATGTATCTTGCACCTGTTGAAGTTCAGATAGGCGAGACGACCCTGAAACAAGATGTTTTTTTATTTGTGGGATGAGTTTATTGTTGGAACTATCTGTTGGTGTAAGATGTGGGATAAAAGAATGCGAGCGCTAAATAAATCCTTTTAACCTCTTCACTTACATCTAC
>NZ_QMEB01000064.1:0-10680 GCF_012912135.1 Brasilonema bromeliae SPC951
GCAATAGTGGGATGTGGTAATGCTACGCAAGTTCTGAAAAATGGTCAAGAAATCACGATTTCTTGCGCGGAAGGGGAAGAAGGACGGGTTTATGCAGGGTTATTGCCCTTTGAAGTCCAAGAAGTTCCGCTAGAAGACTTACCCCGCACCCGTACTCAGATTCTCATGAATGTGGGTAACCCTTCAGAAGCATTCAGTTTGTCTGCGATTCCCAATGATGGAGTTGGTTTAGCGCGGACAGAATTTATCATCGCCAATCATATCCAAACCCATCCAATGGCGCTGATTCATCATGACGAAATAAATGATGACTTTGTCAAAGCTAAAATTTCTGAAATCACTGCGCTTTATGACGACAAACCCCAGTATTTTGTTGAGAAATTAGCTCAAGGTATTGGTAGAATTGCTGCTGCATTTTATCCCAAACCAGTTATCGTCAGGATGTCGGACTTTAAGAGTAACGAGTACGCGAACTTGTTGGGCGGTAGACAGTTTGAACCCGAAGAAGAAAATCCCATGCTAGGCTGGCGAGGCGCAGCGCGTTACTATGATGAAGGTTACAAAGAAGCTTTTGCGTTAGAATGTCACGCCCTCAAGCGAGTTAGGGATGAAATGGGGTTGACAAATGTCATAGCAATGATTCCGTTTTGTCGAACTCCCGATGAGGGGCGTCTGGTTTTGGCAGAAATGGCAAAAAATGGTTTGAAGCAGGGTGTGAATGACTTGCAAGTGTATGTGATGTGCGAGTTACCCAACAATGTCATCCTGGCTGAGGATTTTGCCGAAGTTTTTGACGGGTTCTCGATTGGTTCTAATGACTTAACTCAACTGACACTTGGTTTAGATAGAGATTCAGGGTTAGTGGCGCGGTTATTTGATGAACGGAGTGAGGGTGTTAAGCGGATGGTGAAGTTCGCGATCGCCGCCGCCAAAAAGCACAATCGCAAAATCGGTATTTGTGGACAAGCACCCAGCGATTACCCGGAATTTGCCCAGTTCTTAGTTGAACAGGGGATTGACTCTATTAGTTTAAATCCGGATTCGGTTTTGAAAACTATGGTGGAGGTGGCTAAAGTTGAAGGGCGATCATAAACCTCACGCTGCCTGCCTTCCCCTCTTTGATGGCTTGGAGAGGGGACAATACGCCTATTTTTAAAATACTTGCAACTCAAATCCAGGTAGTATATCTTCTCCAGAAAGAATTGTTGGCATTTGAATAACTTCTAGTACTTTTCCTGGTCGGTAAATTTCCACTTTTGCATCTTGAGGATTAATCAGCCAACCCAAACGCAATCCATTTTCTTTGTATTCCTTCATTTTCGCTTGGATCGGTGCAAGTCGATCTGTTTCAGAACGCAGTTCAATCGCAAAGTCGGGTACAAGTGGCGGAAATTTTTTTCGCTGTTCTAGTGTTAAAGCTTCCCACCGTTCCAACTTTACCCAAGCCACATCAGGGGAACGTTTTGCACCATTTGGAAGTATGAAGATAGTTGAAGAACTAAAAACTTTGCCTAATTTGGTTTGACGATTCCAATTATTCAAGTCTGTAATGAGATCTGCTTCTTGATTTCCACTCTCTCCTCCTACTGGTGGCACAATTATTAATTCTCCTGTTGCATTCATTTCTAGGCTTAAATCGCGATTGGCGATACACAGTTGATAAAATTGCTCATCGGTTAAATGAGCGATCGGTTCTAGATTTAGCACAACAGTATTCATGAAAACTTTCCTTGTGCCTTTGTTGCTAACATCAGTTATCTTTAGTTAAAAGTTTAGCAGAAGAATCTTTCCAATCTGGCGATGCAATTGGAAGTCACTAATTTCATTATCAGAGACTTACCTCATCCGTTTTTGACATACTGCACTTGGGCTTCTCTTAGTACCTGATCCCGGAAGTAACGGCTAATATCTTGAGGCGTGTTCAGATCAACTGATCGCCCCAAAAGCTGGGAGAGTTCATCCTGAATGTCGATGAACGCAAAACCAGGGGTGTATCCAGGTTCAAACTCAACTAAAATGTCAATGTCACTGTCAGGGCGAAAGTCATTCCGCAGGATGGAACCAAACAGGGAAAGCTTACGGATATGATAACGCTGTGCAAGTTCAGCGATTTTATCTTTGGGGATTTCAATAGGTAATTGAGTAATTATTTCTGTCATCTTGGTTCTGGCGCTAACAAGTGTGTTGGGGGTTAAGCTTATTTTAATTTCTGTTGGATTTTCCCGATTGATGTCTTTGATGAGGTTTACTACGCTAAATTTGGCAATGACTATCTTACCCACACACCATTTTTTGATGGTCATCCACCATTAGGTAAATATATGATTGCACTGGGGATTTCGATTGGCAAGCATATTCCCTTTTGGCAAGATGAGGGCTGCTGCCTCCCTTACTTGCGGCATCCCCGCACCCATCGCATTTCCAGGTGGAACCACCGAAACGAGATTTTAACCAGATAGTAGGGGCATAATATCATGTCCGCTCAATTACTTATAATTCGTCATTGCGAACGGAGCGAAGCGAAGTGAAGCATAAGCCCTTCGGGCACGCTGAGTCCCAAGGGGACACGCGCAAGGGACGCGAACGCAAGGTTCTGAGATTGCTTCACTTCATTTCATTACGCTCGCAATGACAACTAATCATCCGGACATGATATAAGTCAGCTGTACCCCTCAGAGCAAACTTGTGTTTTACTCAATTGAAAACTGCTGTAACAGAGCTACATAATATATAGTGCAGTTCATAACATTTTGTTAATATTTATTATTGTCAAGTCAGGTTTTTTGACCGTTACACTACTATAGGCAGGTATACCAATTCAGGCAAATATGTAATGTTTTATCTGTTAATTGAGGTAAAAACTTAACACATTAACGTTGTTATGACTATCTATGAAGTCATCTATGAAGTAAATTGATAGAGTGTTAAGAAACTGCTGAAACCTGGTGTATCATACCTGCTTAGATGTTAAACAAGATTAGTATTTTCTTTTGAAGAATCCTGGAAAAACAGGAGAATTGCGATGGTTAGCGATTTACAATTGCAAGGCATTAATTTGACTAATTTGAAAGAACCAAAAATTCATATTCATAGTCAAATCCAACCTCATGGAATACTTTTTGTCCTCAAAGAACCTGACTTAACAATATTACAAGTTAGCAGCAATGTCTCTTCTATTTTCGGCATATCTCCCGAAAATCTGCTGCAAACCAAACTAGAAGATTTACTCGACTCTTTTCAAATAGAGAGAATCCAAACAGGACTCTTAGAGGAAAGTCTTGATTTGATCAACCCCACGAAAATTTGGGTGAGAAAAAAAGGTGATGATTACGTAGTATTTGATGCAGTCTTCCACCGCAATTCTGAAGGATTTTTGATTCTGGAGTTAGAGCCAGCAATTTCTCAAGAAAATATCCCATTTTTAAGCTTTTATCACCTCGCGAAAGCTTCAATTAACCAATTGCACGAAACTGCCAATCTCAAAGATTTCTGTCAAATCATTGTCCAAGAAGTACGAAAAGTGACGGGGTTTGATAGGGTCATGCTTTATAAGTTTGATCACGATGGGCATGGCTCAGTCATTGCAGAAGAAAAACTAGAAAGCCAAGAACCTTATTTAGGTCTGCACTACCCAGAGTCAGATATTCCCAAACCAGCAAGAAAATTATTTACTTCTAATTGGATTAGATTAATACCGGATACTCATGCCGAACCTGTAGAAATTGTCCCAAACAATAATCCGGAAACTCAACATCCGCTTGATTTGACTCACTCGATTCTCAGAAGTGTCTTTCCTTGTCATATCGAGTATTTGCACAATATGGGTGTGGGTGCTTCTTTGACGATTTCTCTGATTAAAGAAGGAAAACTCTGGGGACTCATTGCTTGTCACCATCAAACACCAAAGTATGTTTCCTATGAATTGCGAAAAGCGTGCGAATTTTTAGGTCGAGTCATATTTTCGGAAATCTCTACGAGAGAGGAAACTGAAGATTACGACTATCGTATGCAATTGACATATATTCAATCAGCTTTGGTTGAATATATGTCCCAAGAAGACAGCTTTATTGATGGGTTAGTTAAACACCAACCAAATCTCCTCAACTTGACTGGTGCTGAAGGCGCAGCTATATGTTTTGGTGGTCATTACACATTAATTGGTGAAACACCCAAAGAAGAAGACTTAAATTTTTTAGTTCAATGGCTAAAAAGTAACGTTAACGAAGAAGTCTTCTACACAAACTCTTTGCCCAGCATTTATCCAGATGCTGACAAGTTCAAGAATGTTGCCAGTGGTTTGTTGGCGATTCCCATTTCTAAGCGAAATTATGTTTTATGGTTTCGCCCAGAAGTGATTCAAACTGTTAATTGGGGAGGTGATCCCAATCAGGCGTTTGAGTTAAGTCAGTCTGAGGGGAATTTACGCTTGCGTCCGCGTAAATCATTTGAATTGTGGAAGGAAACAGTTCGCCTCACCTCTTTACCCTGGAAACCGGTTGAAATAAAAGCAGCACTGGAACTGCGCAAAGCGATTGTTAATATTGTGCTGCGTCAGGCAGATGAATTAGCACAGCTTGCACAAGATTTAGAACGTTCCAACGCAGAACTGAAAAAGTTTGCCTACGTCGCCTCCCACGACTTGCAAGAACCACTCAATCAAGTGGCTAACTATGTACAATTGTTGGAGATGCGCTATCAAGACAAACTTGACGAAGATGCAACTGAGTTTATTACCTACGCCGTCGAGGGAGTCAGCTTGATGCAGACGCTGATTGATGATGTGCTGGCGTACTCTAAGGTGGATATGCAGGCAATTGAGTTTCAACTGACTGAGGTAGAAACAGCTTTGGAACGCGCTTTGACGAATTTGCGAAAACGCGTTAAAGAAACAGGGGCTGTTGTGACTTATAGTGAGTTACCAACTGTGATGGCTGACAGTACCCAGTTGATGCAGTTGTTCCAGAATCTCATTGGTAATGCTATTAAGTTCCGCAGTGACAAACCACCAGAAATTCATGTGGAAGCGACTCGAATGGAGGATGAGTGGCTGTTCTGTGTACGGGATAATGGTATTGGTCTTCATCCGCAGTTTAGCGATCGCATCTTCGTCATCTTTCAACGCCTACACACACGCGACGAGTACCCAGGTACAGGTATGGGTTTAGCTATCTGCAAGAAAATTGTAGAGTGCCATAGGGGGAGGATTTGGGTAGAATCACAACTTGGAGAAGGAGCAACTTTCTACTTTACGATTCCAGTCGGAGGACGCGATCGTGAGCGCAGAAATGGACGAAAAGCGCAAAACAATCTTTTTGGTGGAAGACAATAAAGCTGATATTCGTCTGATCCAAGAAGCATTGAAAAATAGCTCAGTACCACATCAAGTCGTAACTGTCAGAGATGGTATGGATGCTATGGCTTATTTGCGCCAGGAAGGGGAGTATGCAGAAGCACCACGCCCCGACCTCATTCTGCTGGATTTAAACTTACCTAAGAAAGATGGTAGAGAAGTCCTGGCGGAAATAAAAGCTGACCCCAAACTAAAACGCATTCCCGTAGTCGTGCTAACAACATCACACAATGAAGATGACATTTTCCACAGCTACGACTTACACGTGAATTGCTACATTACCAAATCTCGAAACCTTAGTCAGCTATTCAAAATAGTCAATGGTGGTACAGTGCGATTTCAACTTATTGGTCAAGAACAAATAGTCGTTTTTCAGATACAAGACGAGGGAATTGGTATTCCTAAAGAAGACCAACCGCTGTTGTTCAAGCCTTTCTATCGTGCTTCCAATGTGGATAGAATTCCTGGTACTGGCTTAGGGCTAGCGATTGTGAAAAAGTGTGTAGACACACTTGGTGGTGAGATTTCAGTTCATAGTGAGATTGGGGTGGGTACGACATTTGCTGTTACGCTACCTATAACCAAGTACGATCAGAAAAATTGAGAATTTTAATTATTAAGATATATTGTGCCAACAGTATCCTTAATTCCCTCCCCACTCGCTTCGCTCAAATTCAAAATTATAAATTCAAAATTCGTCTTGAAAAGTTTTGCGCCGGGAAACCCCTTCGGATTCGCAGTCGCCTACGGAGGGAGAGCCGTCATTCGCGCTGTCTCACCGGACGCGCAAACTTTTCGCAAAATGAAAGACAGTGAACTGTTGGGGATTTAAACCCCAACAGTTCACTGAGGTGCAATAACTTGCACCCTACTTACACAAAATAGCACCTACACTTGTCCAAAACCCGTTTCGTTCACTAGTTCTGAAATCCTAAGCAGACTCAGGTGTTGTACATTGGTGAAAACCATAGATGCGCCTGCGTCTATCAATTTCTCAGCGTACGCATCACGACGCGCTACTATTTGCTGTACATGAGGAGGTAAAACACCAACACCAATCCAAGTCCGAGAAGGTTCTTCCAAACGCGCTTGCTTCACCGTGTACATATCACCTACTGTATCTCCTACATATATTACTGGCGTTAAATGGTCATTATTTCTATTGTCGGAAGACTCTAACAAGCGAACAGTGGCAAAAAGTCCAGTGGGATTTGGTTTACCTGGTGCATCTTCCATTGCGATTAATACTGGAGACTTCAACCCGAGACGTTGTTCCAAAATATAAGTTGCAGAACCGCGAGTTGCGCCACTGAAAAATCCCCAGGGAATTTCAGCTTTTGTGAGTTCCTCTAGATATTTAGAGTCTAGCAATAATGGTTCGTTGCAAATATATCCTGTGAATCTGTGGGGATCAGGTCCTCGATAACGCGATTGAAAAAAGGTGACAATGGCATTGTAATCGAGTTGTAGTTGCTCGCGCGTGTAAGAGAGAGTTTCAAAATAGCGGTAAATTAATTCCTGGGATGCTTCCCAATCGTTATTCCAAACACCTTCAGACTTGAGCTGATCTATATCGAGTGGTGTTGGGCGATATACTCCTTCTGTGAAATGCTGTACAGTATCTGCGATCGCTCGTCGATAAGAACCACTGACATCGCGCACAACACCGTCAATATCGAAAACCACTATCGCCTTTGGTGAGAGTTGTTCAGTCATAGAACGCGGACATTTTAGATGAGTCATTAGTAGGCAGTGCGTTGCGCAGCCAGTGCTTGATGAGGGTTTCCCTCACGCTTGCTCTGGCGTCGGGTTAAGCGCGTTGTAGCACCTGCCATTCATTAGTCATTAGTCAATAGTCATTAGTCAATAGTTATTAGTCACAACAAGCAATTTACTTTTTAAAATTTCATTCTCTGTAGCCCACTCTTGACTGGCTACTTTCCACTTCCGTTTGGAAAGCTGGTAGATATTGCGTTACAATAGGCGATCGCAAAGTTAGTGAGTGTTGCCCGGATACTCCCCGGAGGTGTGATTGTCGAAATTTATTTTGAAAATACTGTGGCTAGATGAAAACGTTGCCTTGGCGGTTGATCAAGTTGTAGGCAAAGGCACAAGTCCTTTGACTAAGTACTTTTTCTGGCCAAGGAATGATGCCTGGGAAGAATTAAAAAAGGAGCTAGAGTCAAAACACTGGATTACTGAACTGGATCGGGTGGAGTTGCTCAATAAAGCTACAGAAGTTATTAACTACTGGCAAGAAGAAGGCAGAAACCGCCCGATGGCTGAAGCTCAGTTAAAATTTCCCGAGGTTGGCTTTACAGGTAGCGCCTAAAGTTGTATAATTCACTACCCTACTGTTGAACAAGCTCCCAGAGTTTGATAGTTTTATCCCTGCTGCCACTAACCTGAAGTTGTGCAACAGGGCTAATACTTATTTTTTATGTATTTAAATAACACAACAACAATTACCCACAAACTAAATTCTCTATCTGATTGGCTTGTGTCGGTAATGCCGCAGTTAAGACTTCGCTACCTTCTTGTGTCACTAAAACATCATCTTCAATGCGGATTCCTCGCACATCCGCAAATTGAGATAGGCGATCCCAATTTACAACATCCTGATATTGTAACCGTACATTAGCATTATTTAGAATCGCTGGAACTTGATAAAATCCTGGTTCAATTGTGACTAACATTCCTGGACGTAAGGGGCGATTTAGACGCAGGTAGCTTAAACCAAAATGATTGCTCCTTGTACGTCCCTCTTCATAACCTGCTAAATCTCCCAAATCTTCCATATCATGAACATCTAAACCCAACAAATGACCGATTCCGTGAGGGAAGAAGAGGCTGTGGGCGTTCATTTCCACTAAATCTTGCGGATTTCCTTGCAAAATGCCTAAATTGACCAAGCCCTCTGCAATCACAGTACAAGCGAGTAAATGTAAATCTTGATACTCAACTTCAGGGCGTACCTTGGCAATACAAGCATCATGAGCGGCTAACACAATATCATAAATATCTCTTTGGGTAGATGAAAACTTTCCATTAACACACCAAGTACGTGTGACATCAGCGGCCCAGCCTGTCTCTGTCTCAGCACCAACATCAGCAAGTATCAAATCGCCCGGTTGCAAAGAGTGGTGATATTGCTCGTTGTGCAGAACTTCACCATGAACGGTGACGATACTGTTGTACGACGTAGTCATGTTATTGGCGATGATCACTTGTTCCATCGCGGCACGAACTTGTGCTTCAATTTGAGCATGAGTTGTAGCTGCCATGCCAGCTTTGTGTGCTTCTACAGTCACAGCACCGGCTTTGCGTAATTCAGCTAATGCGCCATCGTCGTGAATCAGGCGTAACGAGATAATTGCTTTGGCTAACTCCAAGTCAATGTCTTGTGGTGACTTCAGCGGCAAAACCCATCTATTCAAAAGTTGTGACTGTTGCGTCCAAGTGGCGGCGTCCTGCACAGCAATTGTTGCTGCCTCTTGTGTCCACAATTCCAATTCTGCCATTGGTTTAGCAGCGTCTGCTCCAATTATCTGAGCAATCTCCTCACGATCCGGCATTTCTCCATGCCAAAGAGCGCTTTCTGGTTGAGGATCATCCATAAACAGTTCTAGTTTACCTGCAGCGAGGCGAATTGCTGCATTGGGTAGTGGAAGTCCTGCAAAGTAGAGGAAATGACTGTTTGCACGAAACGGAAAGACGTTTGCTGGATAGTTACGCGGACTGCTAGTTCCTGACCAAAGAATTGCTGGAAAATCAATCAGGCTGGCGAGTCGTTGGCGTCTGTCGCGTAGAGTTTCGATGAGAGAGCTAGAGGTTGTTTGTATCATAATCTGGGAAATGAAAGCAAATATCTCAAAGTTTTGTTAGTTTGCAGAGCAAATGAAGATTTTTCAACAGCCAAAATTTTGCTTAAGATTACGATGGAATAAAGATATCAATGAGTGTGTTTATCACTAATTGATATAGCGTATTTATTTTTTGAAAAAATGTCTCTCAAACAAAAAGTAAGCGTAAGTCGTATCTCATCCTCTGATTGGTGTATTGAGCAATTACCTGGATTGAGTCAGCAAGAGCAAGCCCAACTGCAAAACTGTGGAATTACAACCACCGCAGCACTTGTCAAACAAGGAAAAACACCTGCAGATAGACTAGTGCTGGCAAATAAATTACAGATTCATCTTCAGTATGTTAATAAATGGGTAGCATTGGCTGATTTAGCTCGTATCCCCGGTGTCGGAACACAATATTGTGGATTATTGCTGCATGCGGGTATTGCTTCTGTGGTACAGTTAGCAGCTACCCCCATTCACAGATTGCACCAACAACTTCTACGCTTGGTGGTAGCAACCATGCAACAACGGGATTTATGTCCTTCGATTGAGCAAGTTCAACAGTGGAGTCAACAAGCGAAAAGAGTACTGAGTAATGAGCGATGAATTTAGTATGCAAAACAAGAAATTGTTGACTGTTGAGTGTTGACTCATTACTCTGTTGCCAAGACTCCATTCAAGAAAATATCAGCCAATCCTTCTGCCATTTCTTGCATTTGTTGGGGTGAGGCGTTTGGTTCCATAAGGGTGTTGTTGGAAAAGCCTGCAACGGCAAACATTCCTAGAAAAACCTTGGCGACAAGTTTGGCATCCATGCGGCGATAGATTCCTTTATCCATTGCAGTTTGAAAGAATGCCTCAGCAACATCAGTCATTTTGACAATGACTTCAGACTGGATGCGATCGCGCAAATCCGGGTGAAACTGTGCCTCCATAAAACAAACCCGCATTAAGTCGGCGTTTTTTTGCATATTCCACATCCGGCGACGCATAACCTGAGCAACAGCCTTATAACTGCCCATTTCACTCAATTCTGTCAGCAAATCTGTCAGAATTTCCACCCACCCTTGAGTTGCAACCTCAATCAAAATCGCCTTTTTATTGGAAAAATGACGAAACAGGGTACCTTCAGCAACTCCTGCTGCTTGTGCCAAGTCGCGGGTGGTTGTGCCATCAAATCCTTGAGACGCAAACAGTCGTCTTGCCGCATCTAGAATGCGGGTGCGTGTTTGTGTTTCTGAGGATGGAGGAGCATTAAAAATTCGCATAAAAGTTATAGTGATATCGCTGGAATAGAATGTGTAGCATTATTGTCTAATGTTAAATGCAATAACAACCGAAAGCTTAATACAAGATTAAGACCTTGTTGACTGACGACGCCAAGTCATAGACTAACTTTTCCCCGCAAGGGGACGAAAACGCTTTATGCAGTTGAACGTAGCGAAAACGTTTTAGCCGTGGGAGCGTCAAGCTATGCGACCT
>NZ_QMEB01000064.1:10690-25154 GCF_012912135.1 Brasilonema bromeliae SPC951
ATGCGACTCATCAACAAAATCGTTACAATTAATCCTGACGGTTTTCTCTAGATAAAAAGCAGCAATGGTTCAAGCAACAGAACATCTTTATATAGTTAGAGACAATCATATTCTAAGTGGAGAACCAATTATCAAGGGAACTCGTACACCTGTTCGGGCAATTGTTGAAATTTGGCGAATGGGTATTGCTCCTGAAGAAATTCCGAAAGGTATGCCTCACTTAACGTTGGCACAAGTATTCAATGCTTTGAGTTACTACAGTGATCACCAAGATGAGATTAACGATTATATTGAACACAATCGAATCCCTGACAATCTAATAGATCCGTTAGTTAAAGACCTATGAGTAGTTTGTTCATCCGCTTATATTTGGATGAAGATGTCAATATATTGGTGGCAGACTTATTAAAAGCAAGGGGTTTTGATGTTGTGACTACACGAGATGCAGGACAACTTCATGCAAGTGATTCACAGCAACTTGCTTATGCTATCAGTCAAGGAAGAGCGTTAGTTACCCATAATCGAACTGACTTTGAAGCACTCATACAGGCTTATTTCGTATCCGTTCAAATGCATTGTGGTGTAATTCTTGCTGTTCGTCGCTCCCCTCAAGACATTGCACAACGACTATTAGTCATATTAAATCAAGTGACAGCAGACGAGCTGCAAAATCAGGTGCGGTACATCTGAGTGATTCAGCCCTTGGTGATATCCAGAATTTTTGTAAATAACATTTTATATCAGGATATTTTGCTGACAATTTCTGAATATCATGACAAAGAGCCGTCTTGCCGCATCTGGAATCCGGATACGTGTTTGTGTTTCTAAGAATAGAGGAAAATTAAAAATTCGCAGAATCAAAAGCTTGTGAGATATCTGGAACAGGATGTCTCGCATTATTGTCTAAGGTTTAATGCAAGAACGACAGAAAACTTAATACAAGACTAAAACCCTCTTGACTGACTACACTGTTTCTATTGTCAAGAAAACTTTACTTTTATTTTCGTGTATGAACAAGCGCAGTTACTTATACCAAAGAAAAGTTAAAAACAAAGCAAGTCAACTTTTCGTATCTTTTGTTATAGCAGTCCTTCTTTGGTGGGAATTACTACCGGGAATCGCTTTGGCAAAGACTCAGACTCCAGCGCCTGCTGAAAATTCGATTCAACCTTATTTGAATCGGGTGATGAAGCAGTTGAGTGAGTTCCGCCTCGACAATGGTATGAAGTTCATTGTCTTGGAAAGACATCAAGCGCCGATAGTTTCTTTTCTGACTTATGCTGATGTTGGTGGTGTGGATGAACCAGATGGAAAGACTGGTGTAGCCCACTTTCTGGAGCATTTGGCTTTTAAAGGTACAACGCGCATAGGTACTTCTAATTACCAAGCAGAAAAACCACTACTTAATCGTTTGGATCAATTGGCAGAGGAAATTATAGCAGCAAAAGCGGCTAATAAAAAAGATGAAGTTGCTAAATTAGAAACCCAGTTCAAGAAAATAGAAGCACAAGCGGCTAAACTCGCCAAGCAAAACGAACTAGGACGAATTGTGGAACAGGCGGGAGGCGTGGGTTTAAATGCCAATACCTCTACGGAAGCGACTCGTTATTTTTATAGTTTTCCTTCTAATAAGTTGGAACTGTGGATGTCGTTGGAATCAGAAAGATTTCTGGATCCTGTGTTTCGGGAGTTTTACAAGGAAAAAGATGTCATTTTAGAAGAGCGACGTATGCGGGTGGAAAACTCTCCCATCGGAATCATGATGGAAAAGTTGATTGATACATCTTTCAAAGTCCATCCCTACAAGCGTCCAGTGATTGGTTACGACCAAGATATCCGTAACTTAACACGGGAAGATGTGCAGAAGTTTTTCAATGCGTACTATGTCCCCAGTAATTTGACTATTGCTGTTGTTGGTGATGTCAAGCCCGCTGAGGTTAAAAGACTAGCACAAATTTACTTTGGGGGTTATAAGGCAAAAGAAAAAGCAGTTGCTCAAATCTCTGTAGAACCAAAACAAACACAAACGCGAGAAGTGAGTGTTGAACTACGCTCTCAACCCTGGTATCTGGAAGGTTACCATCGTCCCGCAATGACTCATCCAGATCACGCGGTTTATGAAATTATTGGTAGCTTGCTCAGTAGTGGGCGTACGTCGCGACTGTATAAGTCTTTGGTGGAAAAACAGCAGTTAGCGCTCACAGCACAGGGTTTTAGTGGATTCCCAGGAGATAAGTATCCAAATTTGATGTTGTTCTATGCTCTCACAGCTCCGGGTCACACGGTTGATGAGGTGGCTGTGGCTCTGCGTCAGGAAATTGAGAGGTTGAAGACAGAGCCAGTGTCTGATACTGATTTGGAGCGCGTAAAAACACAAGCGCGGGCGAGTTTGTTACGCATACTTGATTCCAATATGGGAATGGCACAGCAGTTGTTGGAGTATGAAGTGAAAACTGGCTCTTGGCGGAATTTGTTTAAGGAGTTGGATCAAATTGTAGCTGTGACACCTGCTGATATTCAACGGGTGGCGACAGCGACGTTTACAACGGAAAATCGTACAGTTGGTAAATTGTTGTCGAAGCAAAGTTGATTGACGGATAAGAGGAATGAACCGCTAAGACGAGCCAGCGCTGCAGGAGGGTTTCCCTCCGTAGGCGACTGGCGTAGCAAAGGGCACGAAGGAAGAGATATGAACAGATTTAGGGGCAGAAGGAATAAGAGAAAGGTGAGCCAGTGCGGTGGTGAGGCAGTCCGGTCTTGGTGGTTTCCCCAAGGAGGAACTGCCGAAAGGGTTCCCCGGCATAAAGCATCTGGCGAACCCGTAAGGGTGAGAAGTCTTTATTTGTTGCTAGTTTGTTTTGTGTTAGTTCCGTTGTTGTGTTTTGGAGTATACAACACATCTTGGGCGGCGACGGCGGCAAAGCATTACACAGAGTTGCAGCTTCCACCACTACCTCAGGTGAAGATACCGAAGTATGAGCGGTATGTGATGAACAATGGCATGGTTGTGTATTTGATGGAGGATCATGAGCTACCATTGGTGAGTGGTTCGGCTATAGTACGTACGGGCGATCGCTTTGAACCCGCACAGAAGGTTGGTTTGGCTCAGTTGACGGGTGTTGTGATGCGTTCTGGAGGAACAACCAAGCATACACCGGATCAACTCAATCAGATCTTGGAGCAACGCGCGGCAATGGTTGAAACTGGCATTGGTGAAACTGCTGCTAATGCTAGTTTTCAGTCACTCAGTGAAGATTTGGAAACGGTTTTTGGGTTGTTTGGTGAAGTTCTCCGCGAGCCAGTTTTCGCGCAGGAAAAGTTGGATTTGGCGAAAACACAGTTGCGGGGTTCTATCGCTCGTCGCAATGACGATCCAGATGATATTGCAAGTCGGGAATTTCAGAAACTAATTTATGGCAAAGAAAGTCCTTATGCCCGTACTCAGGAGTATGCAACGCTGAATAATATTTCTCGTGCGGATTTAATCAAGTTTAAGCAGCAGTCTTTTTATCCCAATAATATGATTTTGGGAATTGTGGGGGATTTTGACTCTAAGAAAATGCGATCGCTTATTCAAGCTCAATTTGCTGACTGGAAACCCAATCCCAATTTGGTTAAACCTCAGTTACCGAAAGTGTCGCAAAATAAACGAGGTGGTGTGTTTTTTGTCAATCAGCCACAACTGACTCAAAGCAATATTCTCATTGGACATTTGGGAGGACAGTTTAATAGTCCTGATTATCCAGCGCTGGATGTGTTGAATGGAGTGTTAAATGGCTTTGGTGGACGCTTGTTTAATGAAGTGCGATCGCGTCAAGGTTTAGCTTACTCAGTTTCCGGTGCTTGGAGTCCCCGATACGACTACCCTGGAATGTTTGTTGCCGGTGGACAAACACGCTCGAATGCGACAGTGCAATTCGTCAGGGCACTACAGCAAGAAATCAAGCGCCTACAAACTCAAAGCGTCATGCCACAGGAGTTAGCTTTTGCGAAAGACTCTACCCTCAACTCGTTTGTTTTCAATTTTGAAGATCCTGGGCAAACTTTATCACGCCTCATGCGGTACGAATATTATGGTTATCCGTCTGATTTTCTCTTTCGCTATCAAAAAGCAGTAGCCGCAACCACAGCGGCTGATGTACAGCGAGTTGCGAGAAAATATCTCAAACCAGACAATTTGGTGACTTTGATAGTCGGGAATCAAAGCGCTATTAAACCACCACTAACACAATTAGCAACACAAGTAACGTTAATAGATGTGACAATTCCTGGTTCACCAACACAAGCAGCGACAAATTAATCAATATCTTAACATTTCCACACAGTAGGGGTGATTCAGAAATAGCCCCTATTTTTTTAATAGCATGAGCGGAATTCAAAAGACAAAGCTTTTTTATAGCAGGAAACTCTTAACGCTTAACTCTTAACAGGCGTGTGATTGTCTCTTAGTGTCCGTGTTTTCTCATTAGTTCATGTCCTAATCTACCTGGCAACTGCTATAGTTTTTAGTTTTGTTTCGTTAAGTGACTTGAAGTATTCACAGTTTGTTTACCAAATTATTGTAAATTATAAAAAAGTGGTAAAAATAAACATTGATAACTATCATATGTGGTAACTTTTGGATTAAACTCTTGGTACATTAGTACATAAAATTACTCAAACAAAAGTTATCAGGATTTGTTTTTCAAGCATATACAGGGAAACTTTTTAACAAAGCTAGGGCGCTCGCTATTTATCAAGCTTAGTAAGTAATCAAAAATACGAGGAACTGAATAAGTATGAAAAAACAACTGATGACAGCAGGATTTGTCCTCTTCGGTTTAACTTTGCCACTCAAGGCTTCGGCTGCTGGTTTTAGTCAATTTAACGTATTCGGTGACAGCCTTTCTGATACTGGTAATGTATTCACTGTTTCTCAGCAAAACTCACCTACAGGTCCCATTCCCCCAGATCCGCCCTATTTTCAAGGACGGTTTTCTAATAATAAGATTTGGGTGGACTATCTTGGACAAGATATAGGATTGACTCCTACATTATTTGCTAATCCAAGTACTAAGACTCCAACCCAAGGTATCAACTTTGCCTTCGGTGGTTCTCTCTCTGGTGAAGACAATGCTTTCTTTCCAGGCGCACCAGGAGTGCTCAAGCAAGTCGGCTCCTTTGTGGGAAATAACCAGAAGGTAGATCCAAATGCACTCTATGCTGTGTGGGGAGGTGGAAATGATTACTTGTTCGGTCAGAATCCTAATCCTAATCAAACAGTTAGTAATTTATCAAATGCGGTAGGAGCACTTGCCCAAGCTGGTGCAAAAAATATTTTGGTATTTAACTTGCCAGATTTAGGCAAGACTCCGCTTGCAGTGAGAACTGGAAATACTAGCAATTTAACGACTTTAACTAATGCTCACAATGCAGCATTGGCATCAGCTTTGGGTCAATTAAATAACAACAACCCTAGTGTCAATATCATCCCTGTTGATATTAACTCTCTATTTAATAGGGTAATCGCCAATCCAGGAGAATTTGGGTTCAAAGATGTTAACACTTCTTGCGTCGTGTATGACATCAGGAACAACGTAGTGTTGAAAACCTGTAATAACCCAAACGATTATTTGTTCTTTGATGAGGTTCATCCCACTACAAATGCTCACAAGCTTGTAGCAGAAACAGCACTGGCGGCGATTAGGGCTAAGTCCGTTCCTGAATCCTCCACAGCATTAGCTCTATTATCGCTTGGTGCTTTGGGTGCAGCCGCAATGCTCAAACGCAGACAAAAAAGAGTCAGCCCTGAGTTTAGTAGCAAGTCAAATTTATAACTGGGTTACTATAGCAGATTTCGTTTGAATCACATACACAATGTCGTATGTAGAGACCGTACAGTACGGTCTCTACTGTATTGCACGCAACTTTGTTTTTAATTCACCTCAGTCAACAGCTCAAACTATTTCTCCGGAGATTTCAAAGCCTCATCTAAAACTTGTCTAGCTTGTTCTGCTTTTGCTCTTGCTTCTTGATAACGCAGATTAGCTTGAGCATAATTTTTGAGAATTTTAAAACCTTCCTTCAGGCGAGCAATTTCCTCCTCAGTCACAGTATTATCTGAAAATAAAACGTCAACTGCCTTACGAACTTCCATAGCTTCAGTGCGTGACTCCTGCACTTTCAACTTAAGCGTGGCTAGGTTGCTCAAAATTTGGACAGCCTGTGTAATAGCGTCCTCATCGCCAGCAGTATCTGTTGGTGTTTCTTTGACTTCAATGAGTTGTTTGGGACCAAATCCATCTTCCAGTTCCGTTGGTAATTTCCCTTCATCCAGCAGTTTCATTAACTGATCCATCGCTTTGTCGCGGGCTTTGGCTGAATCTTTACCAGCAACGGTGAGGATAATTTCTGGACTTTGAGCAAGAGTGTACTGAACCATAATTCGGCAGAAAATTTGCAAGTAAACCAAGCCAGGGTAATAATCTTAACGCGAAATCAAGCTGCAAGACCATTAAATGATCCACTGTGCAAGAATAACTGTTCGTTAAATCAGTGAACAGCTACCTACGCAGCTACCTACGCAGTGAACAGGAACTGGTAACTGATAACTGGTAACTGGTAACTGGTAACTGATAACTGATAACTGATAACTGTTGAACAGGATCGGGATAATTTCCCTTAATTGAGGAAAATCAAAGAGCGATGTCAAGGTTTTTCTTTATCGCCTCTGGTAAGATATTTCCAAGTTTTTAAAAATCAAACTTTATACTGGAAGAGGTAAGAGTATTTTTCGCTGTGAGGGAAGAGCAATGGCTCCAAATCCCACCATCATGCAAGCTGTCGAACAATTGGGTTACCGCGTCACTGTTGGAGATGTGGCAACTCAGGCAGGATTAAATGTCGCTCAGGCAAGTCAAGGGTTATTAGCTCTTGCGTCTGATGCTGGCGGACATATGCAAGTGAGTGATACGGGTGACATTATTTATTTATTTCCAAAAGACTTCCGGTCAATATTACGGAATAAGTATTTGCAATTACAATTACAGGAGTGGTGGAAAAAAGTTTGGAAGATTCTATTTTACCTAATTCGGATATCTTTTGGAATTTTCTTGATTGTTTCCATCGCCTTAATAAGTATTAGCATTATTTTAATGATCTCAGCGCTGAACTCAGACCGTGATAACGACAATAGAGGTGGCGGTTTTAGTGGTGGCTTCTTCTATTTTCCAGATTTATTCTGGTATCTCAGTCCAGATTATGACGCCCGTCAGAGGGAAAGACGCCGCGAGAAAAGCGATCTCAATTTCTTTGAAGCCGTATTTTCGTTTTTGTTTGGCGATGGTAACCCCAATACCAAATTAGAAGAACGCCGTTGGCAAGAAATTGCTGCGGTGATTCGTCATAACCGGGGTGCTATTGTAGCCGAACAAATTGCACCATATCTTGATGATATAGGAGAAGGTTCTGCAAGAGAGTACGAAGACTATATGCTACCTGTTCTCACTCGCTTCAATGGACAACCCAAAGTTAGTCCCGAAGGAGAGATTGTTTATGACTTTCCAGAGTTGCAGGTGAGTGCAGCCAAAAAATATCGTCAGTCTGTGTCAGCTTATTTGGAAGAATTTCCTTGGCGCTTTAGTGCGGCGAGTTCAGGACAAATTCTGCTGAGTGCAGGGTTGGGTGTTGCAAATTTTGTTGGTGCATTAGTGCTAGGAAGTTTGTTGAGAAATGGTACAGTAGCTGCCCAAATAGGTGGACTCGTTGCTTTTGTACATGGAATTTATTGGCTATTACTGGCTTACGGAACAGGTTTTTTAGTTGTTCCGTTAATACGGTATTTTTGGATTGGGTGGCGCAATAGCAAAATTGCTGAACGTAACGGCGATCGCCTATCCCGCGCCAGACAACTAACAGACCCAGACTCTGCGTTACAGCAGAAAATAGCTTATGCTCAGCAGTTTGCAGCAGAAAAAGTCCTTGGTGATGAAGATTTGGTCTACTCTACTGAAACTGACTTATTAGAACAGGAGGTTGAACGTTCTCAAAAAATTGACGCTGAGTGGCAAAAGCGATTGGAGCGAGGGAGTGGGGAGTAGGGTAAAGATGAGGGAGATGAGAATTTTGAATTTTGAATTGTCTTATCCCCCTCATCCTCGTCTACTTCTTAACCTGAATAGGTGCTAAAGCAACACCCTTGTAATAGTAATTCAAAATTTGCAGGTGGTTGTATCCCCGCGATGCTAGATTATAAGCTCCCCACTGACTCATGCCTAAAGCATGACCATAGCCAAGCCCTGTGAGTGTAAAGCTTCCATTCCCGTTGCTGACGGTAAAGCGGGTGCTTTTTAGCCTAAGAGCTGTACGCACATCTTCACCCCTGAGTACTTTCTCACCCTTGTCACCAACTATTTTCAAAGCTTTCACGCTTCCGAAAGGTGATGTACTCTCAGGAATCATTTGCTTGACATTTCCAATTTCTGGCATTTGGGCGCTAATTTCCGCTGGGGAAAAAGTTCTGCTCCAGTTACATTCTCTGATATTTTGGTCAAAATCTGGAACAGCACGCAGGTATGGCTGAGCACTTCCCCAAACATCTTCCGAGTTTTCAGTGTGTCCGCCAGAACATGCGTGGAAGACAGAGAGAATAACCCTATTTCTGTAAGTCAGTACTTTCCCATCTGTAGCATCGACTGCAGCGTAGGTACTAGGAGATTCACTGCTGACACCTTTGTAAATTTGCCAACGGTCTGGCGAAGCACCCAAATCATAAAGGGGATTATTGCGCTGTCTCTCACGCTCGTAAAGAGCATATGTACGGGCGGCGATCGCCTGAGCTTTCAGGGCTTCCAAGGGCCACCTAGAGTCCATTTCGCCACCGATAACGCTGTAGAGATATTCCTCCAAAGCAACCCAGTTAACAACAGATAAACCCTTTTGTGAAGGAACAACAAGAGTTCTGCCGCGATACCAGCGATCGCCAATATAAACAAATCCCTTACCTGTTGGCTCAACCCAAAACAGATTAGAGCGCCACTTATCCAAAGCAACTCCACCAGGAACAGCTTGAGCAGAGTAAGGACTCATTGCTGGCAATTCTCCCACAGTACGACCACTACTATCTTTGATCACCGCAGTGGTAGAACTACCGACTTTCACCTGATTGACGTCCCTTTGAATTGCCACACGCAGGATGACAGATGATGCTTGAGATGGGGCAACCATAGCTATCCATATGAGGATACCAAGCCACCAATGGCGTCCTTTGACGTTAGAAAATAAAGAGGCTAGGAACACTTGGAATTTCATGTTGACAATTACAGTTACACCTATATTAGGTTTGACGCTTGCTTTTGCAGTAGTTTCCTTTCAGGTAGGATTTTAACTCCATCAAATGATAGATGAACTACCACAAGCAAGCAACACTATGTTGTATAGCGTCTGTCATTTGAGCGCTCAATTTTGAAATTACCTGGAAATCAGCGGTTTGGCGGCAAAATCACCCAAGCCGATCATGGAAAGCAAATCCTGCCACTCTTGCTCAAGAGTCAGATCTTGGGGATTTTTTTGACGCAATTGTGCCACTGTTGTTAATGCCTCATACCATATTCCATTGCTCGCATAAATAGCAACTTGCTGTCTTGGCTGTGCTTGCTGGAGTTGCTGAACAATTCCCTGATTCAAGTTGACTCGTTGTATGACTCCTTCAACATAAACCGGGCTTTGTTGCTTTTGGCGCTCGCAGTAGACATTCAAAAACCACCGGTACTGTTTACCTGTAATCAGTGGGGAAACAGTAGCAGGTAAAGAAACGTTTATGACTCCAGGTTGACTTGGTAAGGTAATCTCCTGTCGGTAGACTGGATTTGATTCTGCATCAAGCAACACAAAATCAGCGGGGTAAGCAGAATCTTTGACATAAGGTGTGTAGAACCAGAAAGTTGGGCGTTCTGCTGTGGTTTGTCCCCAAACATTCATCACCGAAGTTGGTTGCTCAATCAAAGGAACTAAAGCCGTGAGTCCAGGTTTAGCAACTGGACATTGACCGCGACTCGCTCCCCCATAGCGACGACCACCAGGAGGCTGTCCTGGCGGAAGTGGAGGTAGAACCAGGCGCAGAGGCTGCTTACGAGAAGAGGTTGTTGTTAAGGGTTTTGATTGTGATGCAGATTGAGCGATCACCGATGTTGTGCTGGGGAGCAAACTTAGGTACCCGACGACAACTGCCAACAACAGTTTCATCGGTTGTAAAATCATTTTCATAAATCACTTTTAACTGTTGAGTGTTAAGTAGATGGGTGTAAATAAATATAAGATGGACTGTCATTGCGAGGAGGAACGACGAAGCAATCCCATTGATTGCGATTGCTTCGTTCCTCGCAATGACATATTACATTTAATTATGTCTGCCTACTTAACTGTTGAGTTTTGACTATGAATAATCTCGAATTTTGAAAGAAAACGATGCTCATTGTTCCGACAAGTGCTAACGCTGAAGGTACAAACGGCACCCAATATCCTTGGATGAGTAGACCAAAGCAGACGACGTAGAGAACTCCAGAACAGACAAAGACGAAAAGTGTCAGTCTGGGGAGTACACGCACCCGCCAAGCCAGAACTCCTCCAACCACAGAAGCGCCACAAATCCAGATCACCTCACCCCACAATGACCAAACTTGCAACAAAGGACGTTTATCGAGGACAGCGCTGAGGAGTTGGCTAACCATGTGTGCTTGTACAAGCAATCCTGACGTTCGCTGATCAAAGTGATTTTCATATGGTGTGCCCCAATAGTCACTACGCTCTCCTTTAGATACAACACCAATTAGGACAATTCGGTTTTTTATAGCATCTGGATGAACCTGATTTGATAAAACTTGTGTTAGCGTCACCTGTTGAGCAATGTTCTTGGAAGAACGATAGTTCAGCAAAATTTGACCACCATTAGCATCAATGCCTTGATATCCGCCACTGTGAGAGTTCAAACGAGGAAAAACAGTATTGCCAAGCTGCAAATCCCCTTGTGTGGTGAACTTTGGTTGAATTCCCTTGTCAGCAAGCAAATAACGAAATGCTAGCTGTGCACTGAATGCATAATCAGCAGCACACGCAGAAACAGCCTCCTGTTCCATAAACAGGAGATGTCGCCGTACCACGCCATCAGGATCATGAATAAAGTCGCTAAATCCCAGGCGTTCTTTTGGGATTTCCGGTGGCGGCGCAGTACTCTTAACAGGTATTGCAGCATCACTATGCTTGCAAACCCCAATCAAATTTTCAGTTTGTTTGAGACGAAAAGTTAAATTTGGGTATTGCGCTTTAAAATCTCGGTAGATATCCAAGCCAATAGCATAGGGTTCGTACTGCTGAAGTTTCTCCAAAAGTTTATTGAGAGAGATATCTGAGAGAGATTTTCCAATCACATCCTCGCCCCTCTGCCGTTGAGCATCAATATCTGCATCATCAATTGCTACCACCAGCAGGCGTGGATCGCTTTCCTCGTGGAAGATGAGGGAACGTAGACGCATCATCTGGTCAAAAGCTTGAAGTTCACTCATTTGCACTAACCCCAAAAACCTCAGTCCACAAACTAGGACACTGATCACCACTGAGGACAACAACGCTACAGCAAATCTGGGTGGAGGCGGTGGGGGAAGAGGCGATCGCTCTAATGGTTCTGGTACTTCCACCTCAACCCTACCCGTAATCTCAGGCCAAGTAGGAGGAATTTGTGCGAGATTTTGACAAATGATTGGTAACCAAGTCGCGCAGGGAAACTTGTCCTCAAGACCTTGCAACCGTTCCCGTGCTTCCCGCACTGCTTGATAAAAGGACTCACCTCCAGCAAACCCTTGTAGAAAATACTTCAAAAATTCCTGTGCGACTAAGTCTGGAACCGGTTCGCGCATAACAATCATCTGCGGAATTTGTAAATCAGCCAGTTCTCGCGCCAGTCCGAGTCCATCGCAAGAGTTGAAGATTGCCAGTTGCAGTCCATGTTGCACAGTTTTTCTTAGGGCATAGCGTAATTCGCTGATGGTGAGACTATCGGTTTTATTCAGGTAGATTCGCCCAGATCCATCTTTGCCATGACTTGAACTGTGTCCAGCAAAGAAAAGAATATCCCAGCTGTTACCCCAGAGAAAGTCAGTCAATTCTTTGCGTTGAGGTTCCACCAAAAACGTGACATCTGCATCTGTTAGCTGTTGCAGTAAAGCACGGTCAACCTCTGTGTCAATCCCCTGACTATTGCCAACAATAGCTAAAATACGAACTTTGTTATTAAGTGTTTTCTGGGAAGAGATCTTTTCGTATGTAGGCGATGCTAGCGCAAATTCAGCTTTTGGATATCGTTCTAGTAAATCCCACAAATGCCAAGGTAAACGTTGTAACTGAGTATCTTCAGTTTGTAAAATGACCCGTATTTCATCCGTAGGCAATAATTTTTCTAGCCATTTCTCGCGGATGGGGCGAAATTCTTCTGTTCGTAGCCACGTGTTGAAGCGCGATCGCAAAATATGAGCAATATTGTCACAGTCTTGGGTGACGGACACATTTGTCACCTGCATTTTATCAGCAGACAAACGATAACAATTACCCAACTTTAGATAACTAGACTGCCAGTGACTATAGTACAGTGGCATTTCTCCTGCCGCAGGTAACTTACCCGTGATTTCAGTTGAGGGACGTTCACCTTCTTCACCGATTTGTAGCGTTACGGGAAACCCCTGCTCAAAGCTACCATCTGCAAATTTCAGAACCACTAGCTTGCCCATAATTGAAGCAAAAGTACACGAAGTTGGGAAGCAGAATCATTTTTGAGTTTTCAACGGCAGTTACACTCAACAGCGCGCTGACTCACCAAGGGTGCACTGCCTTGTCTTGACTTTTGACTCTTGACTCTTGACTAAATGACAAAGTTCTCTGTGACACTTGCATCATTCAATGATACTTTAACGCTAAATTGCTCTGCTGGTTCACCTCTAAATTGTAATTGCAGGTAATTATCTGCACTTCTGGCTTGAGTTTCCAAAAAAACGGCTCCAGACTCATCTAGCACCGTTAGTTGTACTCCTGGTATAAGATAATTTTGATTACCAGTAGGATGCAACTGAAGACGAATGCCAGTTTGTTGATCAGTTTTCGGTCGAATTTCGACAATTAATATGACGGGTTGATTGGCAATTTGGATTCCTAAATCAATCAACTTCGCCCGTCTGGTAAGTGCTTGTGTTTTATTAGTATCGTTTTGCACAAGCGTATCACCATTGCGAAAAGCATAACCTGGTCTAATTTCCGGCTGATTCCACAAAGATTCTACTGTTTGCCAACCAGCATCGAAGATTCCAACCAACCACTGGCTCAAATTCACCAATGTCCTGATCGGTGTTTGTCGCAGCTGTGCGAGATATTCGATAAAATCTTCTAAGGGTTGCAGTTGACTTAAAGGTAATTCTTCAGTTGCCACATTACGAACAAACCCTAGTAACTTTGCTTGCTGAAGCGATTCATCTATTTGGACGACGACATAACCCACTCGTTCTTCCCAAGTTTCTGGGGGAATGTAACATATTTCTTGTGCAAAACGCACGGGACGACACTCTAGACGCCCTATTCCCAGCAACTCCAAGTCCGCCACATCAGTACATAAACGCAGAACAGAGTTCCAACTGTCACTTTTTGTTAACTGGGTGGGAATATCCATCATTTCCAAATATTCATTCACCACCCATACACAAAGCGTATTTAGTCGAACTTGTTCGGCTTTTTCAGGAGTCGGTTGCTGATTGGCGAACTGCTGGGCAGTTCTGCACGCTGCTTGAGTTATAGGCAACGTTAAAGCTAAATCATCTAAATTGTGGTTGGTGCGCCTCATATGAAATCCCCAGTGAAGAACGCTGCTACATACATATCGTTTAAAGGCATGCTATTTACGCAAGAGCAAAAAAAAGCAATATTTCAATTTAAAAGCTAAATTAAGCGTCTTACCAATAGAGTTGGGCAAAATATTGTAATAATTTTTAACAATTTATGACAAAAAAATCCCCCACATCTGTACCGGCAAACACAGGATTAGTAATCAAGTGTTGACAGATGTAGGGGAATAATTTACTCGGATTTTGGTTAACCAACTATAGGAAGCAAAGAACCTTATTTAGTATTCCCATCGGAAATTGAAAAACGATCCTCCACTTCTGCTGAGAAGTCGGGGATCTTTTTTCTCGTGCCTGTAGGGTTGAGTACTCCCCTTGGGCAAAAATGGACATCCTAATGCCTGTGAAAGTAATAGTGCGAGCATAAAGAGCGAACATTTGCGATGCTCGCTGTTAATCTCGCGGATTAAGTTGAGGTGAAGAAATATTTGTGAGGTAATTGACTAAATCGCTGGGATTAAAGAAATCCAACAGCGCCTCAGCTAACTCCTCTAGCTGAGTAATGGATAAACTGCGAATCTGCTGTTGTACCTCCGCCTCAATTGCACCAA
>NZ_QMEB01000422.1 GCF_012912135.1 Brasilonema bromeliae SPC951
TTTGTTCCGTGTAAATGAAATATACTTGCTGGCAGGAGATGAGGTTGTAGTCAGTAAATCAGGTAAACAGACTTATGGATTAGATAGATTCTTTTCTAGCCTTGCCAGTCAACCGATATCAGGACTATCTTTCTTTGTATTATCGTTAGTGAGTGTTGAAAGGGGGCAGTCATTTCCTATTCAGATAGAACAGGTAATCAAGAGTGATACAGAAATCAATAGCACGTGGGCAATCAAAACAGTAAAAGCCCAAGAAAAACGGGGACGGGGACGACCAAAAGGGAGTCAGAACAAAAATAAAACAGAAGTGATATTAACATCTGAATTATTGCTAATTAAAAAGATGATTCATTCACTATTCAAGTTAGTAGCTAACTTTATTCCCCTGACATACTTGGTATTAGATGGTCATTTCGGTAACAATAATGCTTTACAGATGGCACGACAAGTTAACTTGCACATAATTTCCAAACTCCGCCATGATTCAGCGTTATACATCCCTTATGAAAATCCTGACTCCAATAGTCGCTCTCGTCGTAAATACGGTGACAAGCTGGACTATCGTAATCTACCAGACAAATATTTATGCCAAAGTACCATTAACAAAGATATTCAAACTGACGTTTATCAAGCCACTTTCCTGCACAAAGAATTTGCTCAGGCTCTCAATGTAGTAATTTTGGTCAAAATCAATCTTAAAACTAATACTCGTAGTCATGTAATTCTCTTCTCTAGTGACCGGAAATTATCGTTTGATAAAATCATTGACTATTACAAGCTTCGTTTCCAAATCGAGTTTAACTTTCGTGATGCCAAGCAGTTTTGGGGATTAGAAGATTTTAGGAATTTGAGCAAAACTGCAGTGACTAATGCTGCTAATTTAGCATTTTTTATGGTTAATTTATCTCATCATATTCTAGCTGACTTTCGCCTCTTTAATCCCGAATCCGGCATTATTGACCTTAAGGCTCACTATCGTGGCTTTCGATATGTCCGTGAAATCTTAAAAATGCTTCCTGAAATTCCTGAGCCTATTTTATTAACCCAGATTTTTGCCAAGCTTACTTCTTTAGGTCGTATTCATACCGCTTCTACGGGCGTTGAACCCTCGTAAATTGGCAAAGGTATTGTAAAATAGTAAAGCATTCCTATAGCTGCTGCTGCCGAACACTGTTCTCCAGGAGCAAACAAGCCCACCAATAACATTGGTTCAAAAGATTCGCGGTAGAGTCGTGCAGAAACGCCAAAATCTTTAAACAATTCACGGGCAGTGATAAAATCATAACGTCGCCAAGCTTCATCAGAATTATCAAAATCAATAATCGCGTAAAGTAAAGGCAGGGCGCTGAGGCGATCAAGGAGTGGCAAACGTTTAAACTGTGTATAAAGGAAAGTTCCTAGAACCTATCCCACTAATGCCGAAATATGGTAATCTACTTCTCGTATGAGAAGGGT
>NZ_QMEB01000065.1 GCF_012912135.1 Brasilonema bromeliae SPC951
CTACAGGGACTCGTTCTTTAATCTGGATGATTAACCCTGGTGGAAACAGACGACGATTGACATTCGCTTGTACTATCATCGGTTGCTGTTTCAAAGATTCGGCAATCCTATGAGGTTCTATCCGCCATAAAGACTGAGGATAGGAAACCACCAGCAGTGACTGAATCGCCTCACCAGATAGTACGTGATTACCTAAAACCTCAATATCTTTGGGTGTTTTCAGTACCCAAATCGGTTGGATAGCCGTCCACAGCAAACCTCCCGCCAATGAACTCACGACAATGGTTTGCCAAATTGTCTGGATAATTTTCATCTGCCGCTTTTGACGTAATTTCTTACGGCGACCTTTTAAATCTGAGCGGGAAACCGATACAATACCAGCCATTCAAACCCTTCCATACTTTTAATCCTAGTCGTGATTGCGCTTGTAGTATTACGTAATTTTAGTCAATGCTGTTAGCGGGACTTAGATCTGCTCTCCAGATGAATCTAGCCTTTTGATTTTTTTGTGGCAACCATTTCCTACTTCAAAAAGCTACAAAAAAAATAGTATTATCTGCATACTACTTTTTCATTGTCCGACCGAGAACTCAGGATCTAAAATCACACAAGAGTACTGAAACGGATAAAATTTGTTGATATTTAAAAAAATTTAATCAGAGTATATACGCTGTCATATTTTTAACAATTTACAGGACAAACAGGGTAAATTCCCATAATATCATGACTAGCGTGATATTGCTGAATATAATGCCCACACGGGCATGTGATGCGGGAGCAAGCCTTAGAGATGGTCATGGGGATTGGTCAGAGGTTTGTCGTCAAGAACAATTAACGAAAAATAACTGACAATACCCAATCTCAAATCCACAATCCAAAATTACTACTACCAGTTCAAGGAGCTATCGTTTTCCAAAACCTCACTGCTGTTTTCAACAGCCGTCTGTTGTTCTGCCTTTGTTAAAAAGGCTTGTAGCCTCATACGTTCAATATACGGCCAGCCTCCTTCAGCCTCAATATCGCGAAGCAGTGAGTAAAGTCCTTGACGATTATCGGGCAAACTCTGTTGAAAAGCCCCATCTCGGATCTCTCGGTGTAACTGCTCCAACTGTCTTAGTAAGGCTAAAAGAGCTTTAGCATTCCCTTGACAATCTTGGGCTGTATCATAGACTGCTGATGCAATTGTTTGCAGTTGACAAGACAATTTCGTTAACTCTAACTTTTTACCGTTGCTCATACACCCCTGTCCCTATGAATCAGGTTTGATCAAATTTACTGGAGATTTTGTGCTTTCACCTGTTACCAGTCAACCATTAGTTGAAAAGGTTAATTGATTTATGAAGTGTTGTTGTGACAAATTTTCTTTGCATAACTTAAAGAAAATAAGTTTTTGGGAGTCTCTGACTTTGGTCACAAAGACTCACTACCCGAACTCGCCTCCTGCTAGTACTTTATCAACCACAAATTGACAGGTATTGGTCTGGGAAAGTGGGGTTTGTTGTGAGGATGAGGCAAAAGCGTAAAGTTAATAAGCATTTCCCCATCCGCCAAAGTTCCTTTGGTGGGCTACTAGTGATTATTTTACTGAAAGCACAGTTATAATTTTAGTCTCTGTAACCATAGCAATACTTAATACATTTTAAACATCTCTATTGTCAATGAGTGTTAATCACCAGTTTAAGAATAGTTTATAAATTTTATATATTGATCACATTTGTGTGTGACATTAGTATTATATAATACACTAATCTTAGACCGGAAAACTACCCGTAGAGCAACAGTTGAAGTTCTGACGACTCAGATAAAAAAGCAACGAGGCATTGCGGAAGTCTCTGGCGATCACGGGCGGATCGCTACTTGCGATCCCGCTTTGTTGGTAAATATCAGAAAGCTTTGATTTTGAGTTAAAAAAAATCGTATGATCTGGCTGATGATCGCTTTGATTTTCCCATAAAACAATGGGCTGTATGTAAAACTGCTTATTCTTTGACCACCCTTTAACCACGCATCTCAACAGATGCAGTGGCTTGGGTAGTTTGAGGTTTAAAGCTTGGGCTAAAGGAAGCAACACGTTTAAAAACGCATAACTCCTGATAAGTTTAAGTCACGGCTTGGGCTTACCAAAGCTTGGGCGCAGTTTTACAAGTTAAATATTAATTTTTGACATTGAGGTTAACCATGAGGTTTCGCGCTTTAATTGTTGCACTCTTAGCTTTATGCTTGGGTTTACTTACTGCTTGTAGTGAAGGTCCGTCATCGAGTAGTACAGAGTTCCTAACCTACGACCAGATTAAAGGCACCGGCTTGGCTGTCAAATGCCCCCAACTGGCAGAAACAAGTCGTGGCTTTATCCCCATAGATAATAGCCAGTCCTACACCATAAAAGAACTGTGCTTAGAGCCAACCCAATACTTTGTCAAAGAAGAACCCCTTAATAAACGGCAACAAGCAGAATATGTTGCTGGCAAATTGTTGACTCGCCGCACTTACTCCTTGGATCAAATTACTGGCGATCTCAAAATCAATCCAGATAAAAGCCTCACCTTTGTGGAACGAGACGGCTTTGACTTTCAAGCTATTACAGTCAAACTGCCTGGCGGTGAAAGCGTACCTTTCCTGTTTAGCCTCAAAGGCTTAGAGGCTCAAACACAACCTGGCTTGACCAGCATCAACACCTCCACGGACTTTGAAGGTACCTTCAGAGTTCCCTCCTATCGAGGTTCTGCCTTCCTCGACCCCAAAGGTCGCGGTGTTACCAGTGGGTATGATAACGCGGTGGCTCTCCCTGCGTCATCTGATGATAAAGAACTGACTAACGCTAACGTTAAGCGAGGTGATGTTCTCAAGGGCAAAATTTTTCTGCAAATAGCAAAAGTAGATAGCTCTACTGGTGAAATTGCAGGCACTTTCGAGAGTCAACAGCCTTCAGATACCGACTTAGGCGCCAAAAAACCCGAGGAAGTTAAGATTCGTGGTCTGTTCTACGGTCGTGTAGAACCTGCTCAGGTCTAGATTGTTCTGATAAACCTAAGAGGTAACTTCTTACCCTCTTAACAGGAGAATTTCTGGAACGAGGTTTTGGAGTTACCTCTGTTGGTATGTAGTTTACAAAAATGGCAAAAAGAGGCGATATGCACAAGTACGACTTTGGGTGTATCGTCTTTTTTATTTGAGCATGTGAATATCTTTAATTATTTTAAATTTAAATTATGAATTGTAAAGTCAATTTAATAAGCTAATGCGCGTACCAGACTGCACTTTTTTCGTTCAGGGAGGCGGAGCATCTCCGGTTCCGTTCTTGAGTGTTGACTTCCTTGACAAATAAATATGATCTTTTGGCGCGACAGCTAATCATGTCTTTCAAAGTTAAGTATTATCCCTGTTAGAATCTGTTTTTATTTCTGATATGTATATTCTTTTTTTCCCAGATTTCCGATGTATTCACGACTTTAATTCAGTAATATTACGGTTTTTTATTGAGTGATAAATTTTTTATTTTATTTCTATGTGGTTTTCGGAAAGTCACAGGACATACCACAGAGTTAACTAAAAAACAAAAGAACCCCTCCAATTTAAATTAAGCTGCATTGTCAATCGAGTTATGGTAGCTGTTTTCAGCACAAAATTCTTTATCTGCCATTGGAGCCTCTGTGTTATGTAAGTATCGAATACCGCTGTATTTGGCGTAAGTTCGCTATTTTGCACAAAGGCGTCCAGAAGGCGTTCGCGTGTCTGTAGCGTTTCTGAGTTGCATAAAGTACAAAACCCCAGCCTCTCTACTAAGCATCCTCACGTCACGTGCTACAACAGGGAGGGTTGGGGAACTTAATCTCGGGGATTAGGGGCAGATTGTACTGTATCCAAAAGAGAACCGCTATATTGTGCGGAGTTTCATCATTGAATGGGTATGCTGCAAAAAATCTGACATATAACTGCAATCGCAGCTTGGTTTAAAAGTGAGTATTTCTTTGTTTATTCGACCAAGAAATGCGATGTTATGCCAATCACAGTCACCAACGAACTGAAGCATGAGATTTGGCAGTTGTTGCGAGAATATCAGCTATCTGGCTCACCTGACTTTCGCAATCAATTGGTGAAACTTAATTTTGGACTTGTCAGAAAAGAAGCTCATTACTGGATGAATCAATGTCATGAAAGCTACGAGGACTTGCTCCAAGTAGGTTGTTTGGGTTTGATTCGAGCTATAGAAAGATTTACAATTTCCAAAGGGTATGCTTTAAGCTCCTTTGCTATTCCCTATATTCGCGGTGAAATACGACACTATCTTCGAGATAAGGGAGTCACCGTGCGAATTCCTCGACGCTGGCTTGCGCTGCAACAGCAAGCAATAAAAGTTTCGCGTTCTCTACGGGAAAAATATAATCGCCAACCTACTGACTCTGAGTTAGCAGCAGCATTGGAAATTTCTCTTGATGAATGGCAAGAAATTAAATTGGCGTGGACTAACCGCGCCCCCTTAAGCCTTGATTTACCAGTGCAAAATGGAGATGAAAGTGCAACTTTATTGGGAGATCTTGTTCCAGACAACCGCTACCACAGCTTTCAACTAGCCCAAGAAGACCAAATTCTTATCCAACAAGCATTGATGCAGTTGGAACAACCCACCCGCCAAGTTTTGGAATTTGTTTTTTTGGATGATTTGACGCAAAAACAAGCAGCAGAACGCCTTGGTATAAGTGTAGTCACGGTCTCTCGTCGGCTTAGGAAAGGGCTAGACTTGCTGAAACACTTAATGTATGTGCCAGAATAATGGCTTTTGAGAACAGTTCATGGGCAGAAATTTAAAAATTGTAATAGCAGCTATTCTGACTTTGGTGACTTTGGCGATCGCCTCTTGTTCCTCAACTCGTGAACAATCCAGTCATCCTACACCTACCGATAAACCAGCACCTCGCCAGCCCTTTCATAACCCAGTGGTCTCTGTTAACAAAAAAGTCACGAATCAACCGTTTCATAACCCAGTGGTTGTTACCAAACAAACTCCACCAGTTGTTCCCATCACCACTGCTAACTTGATTCAACCAACCGATTCTACAAAACGGGTAAGTATCGTGTCAAAAGGTCGGAATGATCCGTTTGCAAAAATTGTGGTTCCTTATTCCATAAAAGTCACGAATCAGCCTGCACAGGTAAAACCTGTTCCTAAGTCACCTCCTCTAAGCGCAGCTACTCCTTTCCCGCCCGAAGATTACCGTTTAGGTAGCACGGGAGCCGGGGAGCCGGGGAGCCGGGGAGCAGAAATGACATCGGTAATCTTACACCGGGAAGGGAGTAAGAGGAAACAGCACAGTGCGAGCGCACTCTTAAGTAAAAATCCTTTAAAACAAAAGCTAAATCAACAAAAACACAGAATTAACAAAAAAGCGATTCGCCTTGCGATAGCTTCGCTTCACGCCCAAAGTGCAGCGCCCAAAAGGGTGATTAAGCATAACTCTCTGCCGCCAGTGGCGCGTGCGTCTCATAATAAAATTAAACCCAACCGTGCCTTGACTCGTGTGGTGCCAAAAGTTTTACCGCAAGCTATCCCTAACCCTGCCTTAGCATCCATAACACCACCACAACCAGAGTTAGCAAAAGCAGTATTTGTTTCTGGTGTTATTCTCATTGGTAAAAAATCCCAAGCAATTATCAAAGTACCAAATGAACCAACAAGTCAGTATGTACACGCAGGACAACAGTTAGCAAATGGAGTGCTGATTAAACGTATTGAAATAAATGAAGGCTCCGAACCAGTCGTAATTCTGGAACAATATGGTATTGAGGTTGCGAAAATGGTAGGACAGAGACTAACTACTTAAACGCCACGAACTGCTTCTGGGGAAAATCCTGTTTCTAACACAGCGCTACCCCAAAACCCTGTTCCAGAGGAAGATACTTAAAGATGGAGACAAAAGAAACAATTGAATTTGCTGGTTTACCTTTAGCAGTCTATCGAGAGATAGCAGCTCATTTGTGTCAGGTAGAAGGAGTAGAAGTGAGTTTAATTCCTCAAACTTCTCAACAATTTGATTATAGTCAAAGCCAAATTGCTGGTTTATGGATTTCGTATACGCCTGAGTGTGGCGCACAAAGTCGGCAACGGGTACAGCAAATTTTGACTTATTATCGCAGTCGCTACGTTGCTTGACGAATTGTCACAATAAATTTTAGTAAATATGTCTATATTTAAGAATTTTTGGGTTGAGGTTTCTCCACCCAACAATTCTATTTTTTTGTTGAGGAAATGCGCTTATTTTACTTGACAAAATAACGTTTTTGTGTATAAAGATCAGTTAGAAATCTGTTGGTTTGCGAGAACTCTCTGATTTCCAACGAGCGATCTCCCTATGTCGCTACGCCATCAGAGCATACACTCCTCAGCTTAATCCTACTGAGTGTATCTGGAAATTACAGATAAAATTTTTGTTTTGTTAACAAAAATCATGCAGTCGAACCGAACTAATTTTCTTAGGTTTCTTCTTCAATCAGAACCAGGGGAGCTAGCTATTGCCAACGGCTTGCGAGCCGCGTTAGGGTTAGGAATTCCCATGCTGTTGGGGCAACTTATTGACCAAAGGCAAAACGGATTGTTTGTTGCTTTAATGGCTTTCTCTGTCAACTTGGCAAATGTTGGTGGCCCTTATCGGATAAAAGCTACAGCGATGGCAATTGCCACGTTGGGAATAGCTGTTTCGGCGTTTGTAGGTACTCTCGTAGCTGGAGTGCCAGTGCTGAGTGTGGTGTTGACATTTCTCTTGATGACGCTGCTGGTTTACATGGGACGTTTTACCAAAGCAGTCACAGTTTTGGCAGTACATCTCGAACATTTTCAAAGGACTCAGCCACTCCCGGAATTGGAAACCTTTGTCCGCCAAATTTCCCTGCTGCTAGAACAGTTAGCGCAATCAGCACAGCAGGAAGTTGCCCCACCACCCTTGCCTGACTTGGAAGAAACGCTGCAAAAAATTCAACCGCACCTGCAAGCACTGCGTATAGCCCGCATACAAGAATTAGCTGTAAATCAGGGACATACTCCCAGACGTCAGGCGGTAATTGATTACAGCATATTGGATATGGAGATTGACCAGATTGTCCGCCGATTGAGTGCTATGCACTCAGCTATGGTGCGCCTGAGTACACAATTATAGATTTTATACTAAATTTGTAACCAATTTTCATAGTTCAGCCAGCAGCTTGCCACACGTAATCCCAACCGTGTCAGTGTTTGAATGAAAACAACAGAATCCGGTGATGAAATTTTAAAATACTGAGTTAAACTGGCAAGCAAGATAATCCTAGTATAACCAGCGCATCTCTACAGTCTGGGCATCACTCAACATGGAACACTGGCAATTTCTGATACAGAAACAGGGCGATCGCTCTTGGAGTCCTATAGAATCCCCAAATATAGAAATTGTAGAAGGTCGGTATAGAGTTTTAGCTCGCTCTGACCTGACTAACACTGATATGTACGTGCAGATCACCCATAGTTCAACGATGGAGTTTCCACCGAAGCGGCGAATTCAAAAGCGATCGGGTTCTACAAACTCTGAAGGCTTAATCGCAGTTCTTCCCTTTAGTTATCTCAAGCCAGGAGTTTGGGAGTTATGTTGTTCCGGTAACTTGATGTCGCACTTTGTCGATCAACCTTGGCAACATTGTGTTGAGTTAAAAGTCCTACCTATATTAGTTATAGAGGTGGGACGACAAGAGGAGGACACTTGCGTGCCAAGAGTCGATGAGGAAGAATTTTGTCTGTTTACCGATGAATTGCTTGAAGAAGAAGCGATGATTTCGCAGCCGATTAGCCCAGTTTGGCTCAAAGGTGAGAAAGTAGAGCAAATTTTACAAAACTTAATAGAGATTGCTTTACCTGATTCTCAATTGGTACCAGCAATTGAGGATTTTTCAAATCAGACGCTAGAACCACCGCTGGTGTTGAAACTTCAGGAAGATTTTTACACTGTTCCTTGGGGGCAAACTCTCACAATCAATGGGCGTGTAGAGCAAAAAGAAACGACGAATTTAGATTTGAGCCTAACATCAAATTATGAAAGAGTCTACGCAGGAGAAATCAGAATAGAACTGCGCTCACCCCAAAATTCTAAAGTTATCAGGCGAGTGCGGCAATCCTTAAGCGAAAAGTTAATACCATTTCAAATCAGATGTTCCATAGAGGTTCCGGCTGATTGTGAATCCAAGCTGATTTTGGGAGAAATCAGTTTATATGGCATCCTGACGATGGATGGTAAAACCACACTGTTAACTAGCCAGTTTTTCACAATGACAGCAGATGTCACAGAATTACTGGCAATTAGTGCTAAAGCCAAAAAAAATGAACTAGACACAATAGAACATCAAGCAGTATCCTCTGCAGCACTGGCGACGTCAGTTGCCAAAAAACTATCCACACCTCTAGATTTGCAACTTTTCAATTTAGCAAAAACGCCAAAAAAAGCGAAATCACATCTGTTGCAGCCATCTCCCAAAAAATCTTTGCCACCGAAAATTGATCCGCCATTACGTCGTAAACCAGTAGGAATTTCACCTCAACTACCAAGTTTTATTCCGCATCAAAATCGGATAATTACTCCTACAGTTGTTTGGGAACCTTCTTCAAAGTTCGAGTCAGACAGGGACGACAGCACAATCACGGTTGTTAGTAAAGTCATCAGGATGGAGACAACTTTACCCTACCTGAGACGACTCAAAACATCCCAGAATACAACAAAAGGCATCATGCGTTATGAGTCAGTTGACGAACAGCAGTATACAACTGAGATTCATAACGAGGATGCCGCGAAATCAATTCTAGAAGAGACACAATCTCAGATTGAATCTTTTGATGAAGATGCAGCAAAATTAGCCACAGACAACGCACAACCTCAAGACACGTTTGTCAAATTAGTCATTCCCCATAATTCTCAACTCATCACGACAGGAAGCCCCAACATCTCGCCCTTGATTAGAAAGTGGATGCATAATCAAGGATACTCCTTGCCTGAACCGATTAATTTGCAAAACCAAGACGACGATATTTATATTGTCGCCAGCCAAAATCACGTATCTGATGAGGTTAACAAAGAAACGCAAACACATGCAGATGCTAATGATTTAGAACGCACGCAAATCGAGGAACAGGTTGGTATAGAGACTCAAGAGGACAAGACAATTCAAAATATCCTCTATCCCTCCGGTACGCCTGCGGCGAAAGGGTACGCAAAGCGAATAAAATATCCCCTTTTGGCACGCGAAGCGAACAAAATATCCCCCTCACCATCTCCCCAACCTTCTAACTCCCTTGATGGCAGAATATTGTCCGCTAGGTTGGTACACGAAATTGTTGTCGAGGATATATTCGATGAAACCGAACCTAAGACTTTCAAAAATCAACCTTCCAAACAAAAAGAAGAATCAGTCTCAGATGTATCTGTTGGTTTACCTGTACTAGCAGAAATCACGGAACCGTTACCAGTTCCGCAACTGCATTTGCCATCAGGGGAACTGATCTCTGGAAAATTTGTGAGGATATGCGTCCAGTTAGCCCCTGTAGCTGATGAAGTGGCTGTGAAGTTATGGATTTTGGATTGCCAAACTCGTGGGTTGATAGGTGAACCGCGTTTGTTAACAAATTTACGACTTAACCCTGCTGGAGTGTTGGAAGAAATAACTCATCTGAGGGTTCCTTTTGGGTGTTTGGAAATTTGCTTGGAGGCGATCGCTGTGAACAAGACGACTCAGCAAGAAAGCCACAAAGTCTCTATCCTCCGGACTGTGATGCCCCCAGACTTACCTAGGTTGCAGCTAGAGGAAGTTTTCGGTACGTGAACAGTCTTTCTTTTGAACGGTGCTGTGTTAAAAATCTTTAGAATTTGAAAAATCATGCAAGATTTGCAGTAAGCTCATTTTGAATTGTTGTTTGATTGGATAGGAATATTTTATGCTCACAGCTTCATTTTTACCTCTCATCCTTACGTACCCAGCTTCATATCTCTCTTCCATTTTTGTTCCAGTCATTGGTTGGGTTCTTCCAAGTGTAACTTTTGCGTTTCTGTTGTTATACATTGAACGCGACGATATTGGCTAAATTCGTCAACCGACTTCATCATTTGGCACTCCCACGCCTCCACGAGGAATAAGGCGTCCTTGATTTCAGCTGAGTCCCATAGAAATTACCAAAAACTTAACCACCCTTTCTACCTCTGTTTGCTATGCAAAAAATTGGTTGAAAGGGTGTCAAATAACTTGGCTGTGCCAAGGTTGCAGCACTCTGCAGGTTTTTGGTAGCTGCTTCCCTTAAGGAGGCAGCTGTTTTTTATTGGAACCAATTGAAACTCTCACTTCCCAAAGCCCTTAACTGTTTGGTTTTGACTCTTTCCTTTGGGCTTAGATTTACTAACTTCCATCAAAGCTTCTTGGAATAAATTATGTAGATGTATTGGTACACTGGCAATTTCTGGTAATTCTGGTTCTATAGGTTTGTTGTATTCTTGCAAGAGTGTATCCAAGTCATTTTGAAGCTGAAAATTTGGTCGTTGAAGAAATGTTTGCAGTACTTTTTCTAATTGCGTTGGATACTCCTGGGCTAAACGATGCCAAATAAAAGCATTAATACTTTTATCTTCCAGATAAAAACGAATCAGTTTCTCAGCACCTTCTACACTTTGCCAATCTTCTGCTTCTAATATTGTCTTGATTTTAGAGTAGGTTGGCAGAAACATCTGTCCCCATCGAGGATGAGATATAGCTGTTACCTGTTCTGCTTTTCTGAGTTCAGCAGGTAAATCAACTTTTGGCATGACCATTTTACTACCGCTGTTTTTCTTGTCAAACATTTGTGAAACTGCTTGGGAGTCAGCACCAAATTCTTCTGCGACTGCTTTGATTTCTTCTTCACCTAAACCAGCTTCTTGTGCAACATCTCCTAGTGATTTGGAAGGATCAATGCCTGCTTCTTCCAAACGTTTTTTCGTTAATATTTCTTGAAATTCGGCAATCTTTTTGTTGAGTTGGTATCCTGGGAGTGTGACTTCATCAGAAGCAAAAAAATCTAAAAACTGCTGATGATAGATTCCTACAGATTGCCAAGCTTCCTCTAGTAAGTCTGGAGCATCTCCATAAAGATTCTCTTTGTAATTCTCTTTAAAATTACCAATAGCTACTGCTAGTTTTGGTTTGCCCAATTTACCCATCTGAGTGTAGGAACTGAAAAAAGTCCAGTAGCTATCTGTGATAGGAGAAATGCGAGTCAGTAAAATTTCTCCTTCTTTCAACCGAGACATTTCGTTTAGTTTTTGGGAGGTGTTTGGCTTGACAATATAGTATTTGTCTGTCAACCAGTTCCTTAATTCAAAGCCATCAGGTAAGATTTTTGTAATAGCAAATAAGCCACTAAAAGTGCGATGCCAACTTTTGATAAGTTCGCGGTCAACCTTAGACAACTCTTGATAGCTTTGGATAAACAAATCTAATGGTGAGGAGTCGCCGACACGCCCTTGTGTGATGAATGAGTCAATAATCAGTTCTTGTTGAAAATTATCACCGCTTCCACGACGTGACTTGACAGCAGCATAGCTTTCCAAAGCTTGTGCAAGTTCGCCTTCAGCGTCATAGACAAAATCAGTGAGGTCTTGTTTGAGTTGGTGCGATCGCTCTAATATAACATCCACAAGTTAATCTCTCGGACTCGATTGTTGTTGTACGTTAGAGGTTAGCAGAGAATTTCTGCATTTGGCTATTGCAGGATATATTCGGATATTTACGTGTCAAGATTTGGTTGACAGACTACTAGCCATGTAGCATATAATTTGTACCCTTGCACAAAAAGAACGCGATCGCTATGGGCATGACCCTTGTAGAAAAAATTTTGGCGAAAGCCTCTGGTCGTTCGGTTGTCGAACCGGGGGAAAATATCTGGGTTAATGTTGATCTTTTAATGACACATGATGTTTGTGGACCTGGAACCATCGGCGTTTTCAAACGCGAGTTTGGTGCTGACGCCAAAGTCTGGGATCCTGAAAAAATCGTGTTAATTCCCGACCATTATATTTTCACGGCTGACCAACGCGCTAATCGCAACGTTGATATTTTACGTGATTTTGCCAAAGAGCAAAGTATAAAATACTTTTACGATATTACTGACCTGAGCAACTTTAAAGCCAACCCAGACTATAAAGGTGTTTGCCACATCGCCCTAGCCCAAGAAGGTCACACCCGCCCAGGCGAAGTTTTATTTGGTACTGACTCTCACACCTGTAACGCTGGTGCTTTCGGTCAATTTGCGACTGGTATCGGCAACACAGACGCTGGCTTCATTATGGGGACTGGTAAGTTGCTGATCAAAGTTCCTGCCACCATGCGTTTTGTGTTGGATGGTGAAATGCCTCCTTACTTGTTGGCAAAAGACCTGATTTTACAAATTATTGGGGATATCAGCGTCGCTGGCGCAACCTATCGGACGATGGAATTTGCAGGGGAAGCCGTCGAACGAATGACGATGGAAGAACGGATGACTCTGTGCAACATGGTGATTGAAGCTGGTGGCAAAAATGGTACCATTGCTCCTGATGAAACCACGTTTGAGTATGTGCGGGCGCGTACCGATAAGCCTTTTGAGGCAGTTTACACAGACTCAGATGCCAAGTTCTACAGTGAGCATCACTACGATGTTTCCAAACTGGAACCAGTTGTTGCCAAACCTCACTCCCCTGATAACCGCGCCACAGCACGAGAGTGCAGCGATGTCAAGATTAACCGAGCTTATATCGGTTCCTGCACGGGTGGAAAAACAGAGGACTTTTTCCATGCAGCACAAGTTCTCAAAGGTCATAAGGTGAAGGTTCCCACATACATAGTCCCTGCTACCCAAAAAGTTTACGAAGACCTATTTAAAATCAAGTACCAAGAGCAAACCCTCTCAGAAATTTTCTTAGAAGCTGGTTGCATTGAACCTGCTGCGCCTTCCTGCGCCGCTTGCTTAGGTGGTCCCAAAGACACCTTTGGGCGCATGAATGAGCCAGAAATCTGTGTTTCCACCACCAACCGCAACTTCCCCGGACGAATGGGGCATAAAGAAGCGGGAATTTATCTTGCTTCCCCCTTTACCGCTGCAGCTTCCGCACTCACTGGGTATGTGACAGATCCGCGTGAGTTTTTGTAAGAGGACAAGGGGACAGTAGGACAATACGGTTGCTGATTAAGATAATTTGCAAGAACGATAACCTCTGTAGAGACGTTGCATGTGAGTCCAGCGCTGCGGGAGGGTTTCCCTCCGCAGGCGACTGGCGTTAGGCGAAGCCGTGCCGCAGGCATACCCGAAGGGCAACGTCTCTACACGTGTCAAATCTCTCCCCCTATCTCCCAATTAGGTTAATTAATTCCACTGAGATGATAATTCTCGTAATGGGTGTCTCTGGTTCTGGTAAGTCCAGCATTGGGCAACTGTTGGCGGACTCTTTACACTGGGGATTTAGCGATGCTGATGCTTTTCACTCGCCAGAAAATATTGAGAAAATGCGGCATGGCATTCCCCTAAATGATTTAGATAGGGTGCCTTGGCTACTGGCGTTGGAACAGGCAATACAACAGTGGTTGCAGGAGAATAAAAATATGGTGCTGGCGTGTTCTGCGCTCAAAGCCAGTTATCGCCAGGTTTTGGTTTTGGATGAGGAACGCGTCAAGGTGGTTTATCTTAAAGGACCATTTGAGTTGATTCAAAAGCGGCTGCAACAGCGTCATGGTCACTTTATGGGTGAAAAACTTCTTAAAAGTCAGTTTGATACTCTTGAGGAGCCATCTGGTGCGGTTACAGTGGATGTTTCTGAGCCACCAGAGGTGATTGTGCAGAAGATTAGAGTGAGTTTGGGGATTTAGGCGAGTTCATGGGAGAAGTTAGGCCCAGATCATGGCAAGACAGAGATTGCTGGTGATAACTGCTTAAGACATAACTGTTGTATTCCTCTTCTCTACCCAAAACCTGCGCTAACGTTCGCAAATTTAGCCGCTTGAGTAATTCAATTGTTATTGGTCTCTTATCACTCCAAAAAATCATTGATTCTAAAAACTCTTTTGCTGGTTGCGAATTTAGCAAAGCAGCAATAAAAGATGCTTCAGATTTAGACCTACATGATAAAAAGTAAACAGTATCGTCAAAAATAACAGGTTTGCCGTCAATTTGACCTACTTGCACAAAATTCAGAGTTTTGTAAAAGCCAGATATTGCCACTTTCCAAGGTGCAAAAGTATATTCCCCAACACCAAATATAGAAAATTCTGGACGATTCCGATAAATAGAACTGCTACGCTTCAACAAATACTCTCGATAATTCTGAAGATAAACCCATATTTTAGGAGCATCAAACTTTAAGTGTGTTGTATCCTCCCCAATATAACGCTGAGTAACAAGAACATATTTTCTACAAGTAGATGTACGACTATTTCCTACATCTGAACTTTTCAAAAACGGGTAAACCCAATCTTGCTCAAGAGAAGAAACATAACCATATCCGTTGTAAAATTTGTCTTCTTGTCGTTCAAGTTCCATGACCTTGGAACAATCATGTTTCAAGCCAGAACGCCAAATATAAGCTGGATCAGTTCCTCGTAGATGCAACCAACGCTTGTAATCTATTACATTAGAAATAACTGTATTATCGTGGTAACCAAGAACTTGTAATGGTTCGTGAGCAGATAAATTCTCGAATATCTCGCAAGTATTTGATAGGTTCCCATCTCCAATCAACAAAACAAAAAAACAGGCATCTACAGATGCATTAAAATTCTTCAGTGTATCTATTCCATATATTTGAGCGCGGATAACTCTATGCTTCTGTTGCCAAACATGAACAAGAATTTTTCGGGCGACAGCAGTCTTACATAACACTGCAATTATGCCTGTGCGTTCTTTCAGCCAATCTAAATGTTTGATCAACATCCATTCGGAAATATCAAAATTACTTTTGCCAGTTAATGCCTCATATCCGCTTCTGCCTTGAAAATTTGATTTTTCTGGTAAGTTAGAACTTTTTAATAAACTTAGTTCAGAACTCGTTACCCATGGAGGATTACCAATAATCAGTAATGGTTCGGCTAATGTGTTAAGAATTTCTGACCAATTTAAATCAAAAAAATTACCATTAATAATTTCTATTGATGCAGAATAGTTTTCTGCTGCAACGCTTTCCTTAAGATAGCTTAGATGTTGTGTATTAATATCAACACCGACAAATTTTTTCACTTGTGAAAATACTTCACAAGAAGCTAACAAAAACGCTCCGCGACCACAAGTAGGCTCTAAAACAGACCTGGGTGTCACACCTAGCCTGTTAACGACATTTGTCGCCTCTAACGCTAAAGCTATTGGAGTTTGAAAATCCCCAAATTCCCATATATTCTTAGCTTTTTGTTGCGCCATTTTAGTTCATCGCACTCTAATAATACCGTTAACCTCGCCAGCCATTTGTATAATACGGCTATATTGAAGTCGCCATTGTAGAGCATTTGAGATTGTTAAATAACCTTGCTCAGGTGGATTGCGTAGTATCTCTTCGGCAATATTACGTGCTTCAATTTCATCAACTGGTAGATTGCGATCCATGATGAAGGCAACAAGGTCGTCAGCATTACCTTCATTTGCAAGAATGCTAAGTATACCACGAGTCATTTGATAGTCAGCAGTACGCCTTTGATCAATGAAGACAGTATGCTGCATATTGAGTCTACCAGTTTTATGCTGATGATCATCTCTCTTTTCGTAAACAAAAATCAGCAAACCATACCCAAGACCAAAAATTTTTTGCCGAGCAGATTTAAAAGGACATGAAGATTGAGGTTGCCGGATGCTGGTAACTTTTATATCTATATTTAAGTCTGGAAAATCTATTCCAGAAGCAGAATTACCCAGCACATACTCATACAATAAAGCTAAATAATTCCGAAATTTTTGCTCCAGGTAAGTTCCTACAGCCTTTCCATCAGTAACACCAAACAGCAATGGCTCATCGTAGATACTTTCTATCTCAGCAAACTTTACAGCCTCCTCTAGAAGAATATCAAGTGTCAGCGAAGGCTTCATTGTTCCCCCTTCTCCAATGTTCCTCCGGCTCATAAATTTTTTCTTTACTTAAATATTCTTCTTTTATACCAAGTTTCAAGGTTGGAAAAGAATATTTTGGTGAGATAGGAGTCATCAAGACTTTTACTTCATCTCCTTGTTTGAGATTATCTGGTAAAGGTTGTACTAAACTCATATCCCAGCTACCTATGCTAACCGCTCAAAGTTGATGCGGTCATTGTGCAGAAGATTAGAGTGAGTTTGGGGATTTAAGAAACCAAAGGTTGACGCCGCCGCTTAATAAAGGTCATAAAAGCCACTCCTAGCATCAGCAGTGCGATCGCACAAACCCCATGCCATTCCCAGCGACTCCAAGCATATGCACTCAAGAACGAACCCAACGCTCCTCCCATAAAGGAAAAGGTCATATAAAGCGCATTCAAACGGCTATGAAACTCTAAGGGTAAACTGAAAATTCTTGCCTGGTTGGAAATGTGTGTGCTTTGCGCACCCAAGTCCAGAAGAATAACCCCGACAATTAGCCCCAGGATGTGGTAACCAAACACCCAGAAAATGAGAAATGACAAGGTTGTAATCGAAAGACCCAAGGCCACAGTTATCTTGGGATTCCTTTTATCTGCTATCTTGCCCGCAACAGGAGCCGCTGTCGCTCCTACCACACCAACCAACCCAAACAACCCCGTCACCTCACTACCGTAATGATAGGGTGGCTGTGCTAAAAAGAATACGAGAGTACTCCAAAAAGCACTGAAGGCTCCAAAGGACATCGCCCCTGCAAGGGATGCTTCACGTAAGATAGGCTGCTGTTGTATCAACTTGAATAAAGATCCAACCAATTGAGGATAAGAAACTCGCAGCGACGGTTGACTTTTTGGCAGCATCCGTAATAGGACAACAGCCAGAACAATCATCAACCCACTCGCCAGCCAATACATCGCCCGCCAGCCCAAACTTGCTCCTACAAAGCCGCTCACCGTTCTAGCTAAAAGAATTCCGATCAACACCCCACTCATCACCGTACCAACAATTCTTCCTCTGTGCTCTGGTTTTGCCAGTTGTGCTGCAAAAGGAATTATCAGCTGAGCTGAAACACTAGTTATGCCGATCGCCAAACTCGCCACTAACAACCAAGCAAGGTTAAGTGATGCTGCTGCTGCTCCCAATGCTACAGATGTCAACACCAGCATCATCAAAATTAACCTTCTCCTCTCCATCAAGTCGCCCAATGGAACAAGGAGGAAAAGCCCTACAGCATAACCAATTTGCGTCAACATGGGAATCCACCCTGTCGCATGGTTAGAAGCTTGAAGGTTTTGGGCAATTACCACCAACAGAGGTTGGTTGTAGTATAAGTTAGCAACGACAGTTCCACAGGTGATTGCCATTATCAAGACTAGACTACGCCCCAAAGGCTCTTGGCTAGTTCTATCAGTAGATGCACTCTTTGAGTATTTGTTAACACTTCCCACAGGAGAAAACTCCAATTACGTGTAAAACAGTCTGTTTATATTTCGCTATCAAAAACGGAACTATGCAAGAGCTAAAATCTAGCTATATCGTATTTTTGAGTAGATAGTATTATTCATTTCTTAATATGGCAGGACACAGTAAATGGGCAAATATTAAACGCCAAAAAGCGGTCGTGGATGCAAAAAAGGGTAAGACTTTCACCCAGTGGTCGCGTGCGATTATTGTGGCAGCCAGAAGTGGGGTTCCAGATCCTGTAGGAAATTTTCAACTGCGCACGGCAATTGAAAAAGCAAAAGCGGCGGGTCTACCTAATGAGAACATTGAAAGAGCGATCGCCAAAGGTGCAGGTACACTCTCAGGCGGTGCTTCTAGTTTAGAAGCAATTCGTTACGAAGGTTACGGTCCTGGGGGAGTTGCGATCCTCCTTGAAGCCTTGACAGATAATCGTAATCGTACTGCTGCAGACTTACGTGTTGCTTTTAGTAAAAATGGTGGTAACCTCGGTGAAACAGGTTGCGTCAGTTGGATGTTTTCCCAAAAAGGCGTTTGTACTGTTGAGGGAATCGTTGATGAAGAACAGCTTTTAGAAGCTTCTCTTGAAGGAAGTGCTGAGTTTTATGAAATGACTGAAGAACAGATTGCTGAGGTATTTACTGAAGTGGTTAATTTAGAAAACCTGAGCCAAACTCTCAAAGAAAAGGGCTTTAAAGTAACTGATGCCGAACTACGCTGGATTCCTGGTAACAATGTAGAAGTCACTGATCCAGATCAGGCACGCTCACTTCTGAAGTTAATTGATACTTTAGAAAGTTTAGATGATGTACAAAATGTTACTGCTAATTTTGATATGTCAGAAGAATTGATGGCAGTGATGGCTTGAACTTTGATATGACATCTGACTTATAAATTTTCAAGAGCGGTGGAAGTAGAACAAATTAGGTACTGGCAACCGCAAAGCTTAGAAGATGTGATTGTTAATTATGAGATGAAAAAATGCTGTCAGCTTGCAACTTTTGTCTGCAAGGATAATTTGCAGGCTTTGAGATGTCAAGCCTGCAAAAATCGACACAAAAACTCCACCTCAACAACATGAGACTGACATAACTTTCTGAAATACTTAGATTGTTGATTCTCAGATGAAAATTTTCACAGGAACAAGTTTGCTAAAGCTTTACTCATCGCTGTTGTGTTTGCTGCCCCTCTAGCCCTGAGTGCAACTGTGGTAAGGTTACAACTGTTGCTGCCAAACCTGTTACTGGTACCAAAGCTACTAAAGTTCATCATCAGAAACATCATGGAAAGCACAAAGGCTCCCATACTGGAAACACTATGAAAAAAATAGTTACTGTTAACGTATATTAAGTTGTAGTAGCCTGCGAAAACTTGAATTCTAATTCCTCCTCATCAAGACATATAACACAATTTAACCCCGTTGCGTTCCTCAAGCTCCAGCGGGGTTTTTTCTATTTAGCAAATACTTGACCAAAGTAACCTAATCTGTTATTCAGTTAACTCAAAAAAGGCAAAAATTTACACAAAAACTCCACATCAATAACACGACAATGTCACATCTTCTTGGGATAGTTAAATGGTTGATTCTTGAGTGATAAAAGTTTCACATGACCAAGATTGCAAAAGCTTTACTTCTGTCTCTTGTGGTTGCTGCTCCTGTAGCCCTAACTGCACCTGCTGTAAACGCACAAATGTCTTCTCCCGCCACTACAACACCTGCTACAACGACACCAACTACTACCAAACCTAGTAATACTACTAACACCCCTAAAAAGAAGAAATCTGATACTACTAAGAAGGGAAAAAAGACTTCCCGTCGTCCTAGCAATTCTAACTCTGCCACAACACCTACAGGTAGTACACCCACAACATCACCTTCTAGCACTCCATCCACACCTCCTGCTTCAACCCCAGCTCAATAAGCAATAGCTAATAAGCGGGCTTAATCAGGCAAGCATCTCATCAAAACTATATATCCTCATGCTCATCAAACTTTTGCTCGCTGTTTATAATAGTGAGTATTTTTATTTATATATTTACTTCACCCCAACTTGAACATCTCCTCAACTTGCTCTTCCTAGCCACTTGCGTCAAAATAAGAATGAAAACGCTGTAACTTATCTTAACAATGGCGCAAGCGCAGCTTCAAACCCTTAACCCTCCCCAAACACCGACACATACGCGGGGATATGATTATGATTTAGTCATCGTCGGCGGTGGGATTGTTGGCTTAACCCTAGCCTCTGCCTTGAAAGATTCCGGGTTAAGTGTGCTGCTGGTGGAGGCAAAAGTAGAATCAGCGGCGGTAGCCAAAGGACAGGCTTACGCGGTGCATATGCTTTCGGCGCTCATTTTCCAAGGAATTGGAATTTGGAACAAAATATTGCCCAACATTGAGACTTACCGCCGTGTGCGTCTTTCTGATGCTGATTATCCCGCTGTGGTGGAATGGGAAACCGGGGATATAAATACAAAAGATTTAGGTTATGTGGCAGAACATCAAGCACTGTTGCATCCCTTACAGGAGTTTGTCAAAAATTGTCCCAACGTAACATATTTGTGTCCTGCCCAAGTGGTTAATATCCAGTATCAGCAGGACGTGGTAACGATGGATGTTAAAATTGCAGACCAGATGCAGACGGTTCGCACTAAACTAGTCGTAGCCGCAGATGGATCGCGTTCCCGTATCCGTGAAGCTGCTGGAATTAAAACCCGTGGTTGGAAGTATTGGCAGTCATGTATTGTTGCCTTTGTCAAACCAGAAAAACCCCACAACAACACAGCATACGAAAAATTCCAGTCAAGTGGCCCGTTTGCCATTTTACCTTTGCCAGGAAACCGTTGCCGAATTGTGTGGACTGCTCCCCATGAAGAAGCAAAAGCTTTGTGCGCGTTGGATGATGAGCAATTTTTAAGAGAATTACAAGCGCGTTATGGGAATCAGATGGGGAAGTTGGAATTGTTGGGCGATCGCTTTATTTTTCAGGTACAACTTATGCAGAGCGATCGCTATGTTCTCCACCGACTCGCTTTAATTGGCGATGCAGCACACAATTGCCATCCTGTAGGCGGACAAGGTTTGAATTTAGGAATTCGCGATGTGGCTGCTTTGGCGCAAGTGTTGCAAGAAGCGGATGCTCAAGGTGAAGATATTGGTAACATTCAAATCCTCAAACGTTACGAACGCTGGCGTCAGCGGGAGAACTTGACAATTTTAGGTTTTACTGATTTATTAGACCGCATGTTTTCTAACAACATCTTGCCAGTTGTGATAGTTCGTCGCCTTGGGTTATGGATGATGCAGCGAGTACCTATGGTAAAAGTATTTGCTCTCAAGCTGATGATTGGTTTGAAGGGGAGGACTCCTAAATTAGCACAGCATTGAAGAACCGCTTCTTTCCTGTTAAGAGTTTCCTCTTAAGAATCATTCAGGCAAGCATCCCAAATGTTTAAATTTGTGGTGTATTGTAGTGCAGGCTTCTAGCCCGCTTTGGTTTAAATTTGGGAGCAAGATGCTTCCACGACTCGTCTTGTTTCACGCATTGGGATACTCCCATCATTCAAGATTGCTATAACCATTTGTCTTTAGACAAAACAAAGACAAATGTAAAGAAAGTCATGTAAAAATTATCGCTCAGTTATGAGTCACTAAGCTCTTTTAAATACTCTGACCATAAATTATTAGCATGGCTATTTGTCCTATTTTGACATCTTCCATTAGAGGGATAAATATTTAAATATGAGTTCATTTAAGACTATAACAATTGATAGCATTCTTCTCTGAATACTAGTATTATTGATGACTGACTTTCCTCTGAGAATTGTTTATTTAAGTAAAAAAAATAACGAATTGAGGCTGTCATGAGTGATTTATAGCAACGGACATATTGGTTAGGACATCATATTTTGATCTCAAGGGAACAGGGAACGCTTAACAGGGAACAGAGAAATGTCCTAACAATTGTGGCGACTGCTATAGTAAGAGTTTTAGGCGAACATCGGTCTATTTGTTTCTACTGAATTACTTAGTATGAATGAGTGATTTTTAAAAGCCTTATGGAGTCATTTTAATGACAAACTCATAAAAAAAAATAAGTGTTTACTGTTAAAAAAAAGCTTTGAGATGAAAAGTAGCATGTCTTAGTTATTTAACAAAGATTACTTACGCAAAGATTGTGTCAATAATTTCTAAAAGTTCAAATTTACATCTCATCTTTGTTCCCGAAGATAAAAAATACAAAAGTTAAAACTGAAGACGTTGACCACCAGTAGTGTTAAAGTGGCAAGAAATTCATGTGAAATTTTCAGCGGGAATCAATGCTGAAGAAGCTACAGACAAAGCATATTTCTCTCATAGTGGGTGCCGGACTATGTGCCTTTTTAGCAGGGGCAATCGTGTCAGCTCCCGAGATAGGAAAATCAGTAAGTCAATGGCTTAAACCGCGCAAGACTCAGCCTGAGAAGCTTTCGGAAGAAAGCAAAGCGAAATCACCCGTTTTTGCCTTGGTATCACAATCTCCGCAAGAACGTGGTGCAAAACTACAAGCATTAAAGGAGGCGTCAAAACCAGCAGATCAAAATCGCGCTCGTTATCTTTTGGCAAGTGACTTAATTGAACAAAAGCAAGCTCAACCTGCACTGAAGCTACTAGATGGATTAGACAGAGATTATCCAGTCCTTGCGCCTTATGTGTTGCTAAAACAAGCGCAGGCACACGAAATTCTAGGACAAGAAGGCAAAGCCTCGGATCTGAGGCAGAAAGTGCTCAAAGACTACCCCAAAGAAGCGGCTGCTGCTAAAGCCTTGTATCTCATCGGAGTCCCGGAGTATCAGGACAAAGCAATAGCTGAATTTCCTTCTCATCCGCTTACCTGGGAAATCATCCGTAAGCGGTTGGAGACAAATCCCAATCAGCCGCAATTGCAGTTAGTTTTGGCAAAATATGCCTATGATCAACCAGGAACTGTACCTGTGGTGGATCAGCTGGCGAAGAATTCCACCCTTAAACCCGAAGAGTGGGACATCGTTGGTACAGCTTACTGGGAAAACAATGAATTTGGCAAAGTAACGACAGCATACGCCAAAGGAACTAAAACACCCCGCAACCTCTACCGTGTTGGCAGAGGATTGCAGGTGAGTGGAAAACGAGCAGAAGCCCTTGCTGTCTATCAAGAACTTGTAAAAGCATTTCCGGAAGCCAGAGAAACTAGCACTGCTTTGTTACGCTTAGCAGAAATGGCAACAGTACGTAAAGATGCTTTGCCGTATCTTGATCAGGTTATTACTAAATTTCCTGACAAAGCAGGTACAGCGCTGGTAGAAAAAGTCAAAATTCTTCAAACTCAAGATCAAAAAGCAGCGAGTGAAGCTACTAAGCTCCTGATTACCAAGTACGCTAACTCTGAGGAAGCGGCAGAATATCGCTGGAAAATCGCACAACAAAAAGCGAAAGCCAAAGATTATAAAGCTGCATGGCAATGGGCAGAACCTATTGCCAAAAATAACCCCAACAGTATTTTGGCTCCTAGAGCTAGCTTTTGGGTTGGAAAATGGGCAGCAAAACTCGGGAAAAAGGAGGAAGCAAAACAAGCTTATGAATATACCCTCAGCAATTTTCCCCATTCTTACTATTCCTGGCGAGCAGGGGCAACTTTGGGACTCAATGTTGGCAATTTCAACTCCGTGCGCCAGATGAACCCAAACCTCGTCCCGTTCCAGCGTCCGGTGCCAACTGCTGGTTCTGAAACATTTAAAGAATTATACCTCCTTGGTCAAGACCGCGATGCTTGGTTGCAATGGCAGACCGAATTTCAGAACAAAATGCAACCAACAGTGGCGGAGCAATTTACTGAGGGTTTGATGCAGCTGGCAAAGGGAGAAAATATCCTCGGGATTAATACAGTTTCCAAATTGGAAGACCGAGAAACGCCGCAAGAACAAGCACAGTACCAGGCTTTAAGCAAACAAGTCACTTACTGGCAAGCTCGTTATCCCTTCCCCTATCAAAAAGAAATTGAGCAATGGTCCCAAAAGCGTCAGCTAAATCCTCTGCTAGTGACTGGGCTTATGCGTCAGGAATCACATTTTGAGCCAAAAGTCCGTTCTACAGCTGGTGCGGTTGGTTTAATGCAGGTGTTACCAAGTACAGCTAAATGGATTGCCCCACAAATTCAGTTAGATAGCACAAAAATAAATTTGGAAAATCCCAACGAGAATATCATGTTTGGGACTTGGTATTTGGATCACACTCATGAGCAATATCGTAATAATTCGATGCTGGCGATCGCCAGTTACAATGCGGGTCCCGGTAACGTTTCCAAATGGGTACAAACTCTGCCAAAGGAAGATCCAGATGAATTTGTAGAATCAATTCCCTTTGATGAAACCAAAAATTACGTGCGTCAGGTGTTAGGTAACTACTGGAATTACTTAAGACTGTATAACTCAGAAACTTCCCAGTTGGTAGGAAAATATTCGACTGTACACCCACAACTACCTGTTCAGTAATTTTCAAAAGTAGAGACGCTTTCATTGCGCGCGTCTCTACATCCACCTGCTTCCCAGATACAATAGTCACAGATGACGCCTTCTCGCTGACTCATGACACCTTCACAAAACGTAGACACAACAACATCTCCTAGTGTTGACTTTGAAGTAGATGGTGACTCAAAACCGGAAATAGATCCTATGGATCCTCTTGATGAGTTGCCCGGTGAAGTCGAAATGTCAATTTTCGCTCACTTAGAAGAGTTACGACAACGAATTTTTTACTCGCTCATTGCTGTAGCAGTGGGTGTTGTCGGCTGTTTTCTTGCCGTTAAGCCGATTGTTCAGCTGCTAGAAGTGCCAGCACAGGGAGTAAAATTTTTGCAACTGGCTCCCGGTGAATATTTCTTTGTTTCCATGAAAGTTGCAGGCTACAGTGGGTTGCTTTTGTGTAGCCCGTTTGTGCTATACCAAGTTATCCAGTTTGTTCTCCCTGGACTCACTCGTCGTGAACGGCGTTTGCTGGGACCTGTGGTTTTGGGGTCGAGTTTTTTGTTTGCGGGAGGGTTAGTCTTTGCCTACCTTTTGTTGGTACCAGCTGCTTTGAAATTTTTCATCAGCTACGGTGCAGATGTAGTAGAACAACTGTGGTCGATTGACAAATATTTTGAATTTGTCTTGTTGCTGCTATTTAGTACTGGGTTAGCATTTCAAATTCCGATTATCCAAGTTCTACTTGGTGCTTTGGGAATAGTCTCTTCTGGGCAAATGCTTTCTGGTTGGCGCTACGTTATTATAGGCGCGGTGGTTTTAGGAGCAATTCTCACACCTTCAACTGACCCCTTTACCCAAAGTCTGTTAGCAGGGGCAGTTTTGGGACTTTATTTTGGTGGTATTGGTTTAGTTAAGTTGGTAGGGAAATGAGGGTAAGAAACTGTAACTTAATTCCTGCTCACCTCTGGTCATAACTCATCTTTTTGAAGAGGTTCTATGGCGTTCCGCCACGCTTCGCTATCAGTCAATACGGTTCAGTTAAGGCTGAAAACGTTATTGAGGACACGAAAAGAAGGAGCT
>NZ_QMEB01000423.1 GCF_012912135.1 Brasilonema bromeliae SPC951
TCCAAGTTCCAGCAACACCCCGTACTTGGGCTTGACCACCGAGTTTACCATCTGCACCCACCTCACGCGCAACCCGCGTCACTTCCGATGCAAAAGAATTGAGTTGATCCACCATAATATTCACGGTGTTCTTCAACTCCAGAATTTCACCTTTGACATCAACAGTAATTTTCTTCGATAAGTCGCCGTTCGCCACCGCTGTCGTGACTTCAGCAATATTACGGAGTTGTGCCGTCAAATTTCCTGCCATCAAGTTGACGCTGTCGGTCAAGTTTTTCCAAGTCCCAGCAACACCGCGCACTTGTGCTTGTACGCCCAGCTTACCTTCTGTTCCCACTTCCCTAGCAACCCGCGTCACTTCAGAAGCAAAAGAGTTGAGTTGATCGACCATCGTGTTGATAGTATTTTTCAACTCCAAAATTTCACCTTTGACATCAACAGTAATTTTCTTCGAGAGGTCGCCATTTGCCACAGCGGTTGTTACTTCAGCAAGATTACGAACTTGTGCGGTTAAGTTACCCGCCATTAAATTCACACTGTCCGTCAAGTCCTTCCAAGTTCCAGCCACACCTGGAACTTCTGCTTTCACTCCCAGTTTGCCTTCAGTTCCCACTTCCCTTGCAACTCGTGTGACCTCGCTAGCAAACGAATTCAACTGACCCACCATTGTATTAACCATTTGGGCAGTTTGGAGAAATTCTCCTTTGAGGGGTCTACCTTCAATTTCTGGTGCAATCGCTTGAGATAAATCACCATTTGCCACAGCCCGGATCACACGCGCCGTTTCCGCTGTCGGCTGAACCAAATCTGTCACTAGGGTGTTGACAGAATCAACACACACTGACCAAGAACCACGAACATTTCCCAAAGACGCGCGTTCACTAATTTTGCCATCTTTACCAACAACATGACTAATCCTCTGTAGCTCTGCTGTTAGCCGCTCATTTTGTTCAATAATATCGTTGAGCGTATCAGAGATTTTTCCTGCCATACCAGTTTGGTCTAAAGGCATACGGGCAGAAAAGTCACCTTTTTTAACAGCTACCAGCGTTTTCAGTAGCTGTTTTAAATCTAAATTATCGTTTTCTCTGGTTAACTGTTCAGTGGACATGGTGGCGGGGCAATAATATCTATATTAATTATCTTTGCTATTGCTTGCTATCAGTTGCAATTGCGTTCTTTACACAAAGGGCATACCAAATTATGACGCAAAAAAGAAACTTTGGTTTTCAATTAACTTGTTGTGCCAAAGGAGATATCGTATAAAATATAACGATTATCAAGCTCTTTGAGAAAGATATGTTCTAGAAATCTATCTGAGGGATGAAAAGTATCGATCAGTCCGCTGGATTATTTATAATTCCTGCGTTCCCTCACCTCACCCTCATCCCCTCCGCTTAATTCAAAGTATGCCTACGGCACGCTGCGCTATCAAAATTCAAAGT
>NZ_QMEB01000424.1 GCF_012912135.1 Brasilonema bromeliae SPC951
TTTTCGTGTCCTCAATAACGTTTTCAGCCTTAACTGAACCGTATTGGGTTATAATACTCAGACCCGAAGACAATGCAGATGAAATACTTGGAAAAATAAACCAGTTCCTTGCAGACAGAGGAATGAATATCAGCGAGAAAAAGACAAAGATTACTGCATCGACAGATGGTTTTGATTTCCTCGGTTGGCGCTTCAAAGTGCAAAGCAACGGAAAATTTAGATGTGTCCCTTCGGAGGACAATTACAAAGCATTCCGTCAGAAAGTAAAAGCCATCGTTAACTGCTCGAACTATGGTTCCAAGGTAAAAGCTGAAAAACTAGCTCCCTTGGTTAGAGGATGGAGGAACTATCATAAGTTCTGTGACATGGATAAGTACTCTCTATACCATATCCAACTCAGAACATTTAGAGTGTTCAACAAGGAAGCAAAGAACAACCGATACACTAGTAAGAAACTACTAGATAAGGCGTTCCCAGCAGTCCCATACTCCGAAAACAAATACGTCAACGTTAAAGGAAATAAATCCCCTTATGACGGAGACCTCACCTACTGGAGTGAGCGAAATAGCAGACTCTACGACGGTGAAACCTCTAGAGCTTTAAGAAAGCAAAACCATGCATGTGGTCACTGTGGTTTAAAGATGCTTAGTGAAGAACGAGTGCATCTACACCATATCGATGGTAATCACAACAACTGGAAGAAGAAAAATCTGCTAGCTGTACATGAAAGCTGTCACGATTATATCCACGTGAGCAAAACCGCAAGGTAAGAACATCGGGAGCCGTATGCACGGAAACGGGCACGTACGGTTCTAACAGAGAGGGACGGGGGATAATACCCCCTCTCGACTCTACCTCAGAGTGTAGCAAAAGTTCGAGCTCTTTCTTGGAATCAATTCGAGGAAGCACAACTCGCTGTTGACCAACAAGAACAAGCAGTGGAGGCGCAAAAACAAACAATTTCGCGTCTACAACAAGCAGTTTCGGCAGCTTTAGCTAGACAGCAACGCGCCGCTTCTGCCCTGAATCCGAGTCATGCAGAAGTGGCGATCGCCGAGTCGCGGATTGCCCAAGAAAAAGCTTCGGGGGAAGTCAGCTTCGCTACATTAGACAAAGAACGTAAAGCCCTCATCCAGCAACAAATTGAAATTCACAAACAACGAGAACGCGACGCCCGCGAACTCCAACAAGTGGAAATCGACCTCAGCCAGACTGCCATTACTGCCACAGCAACCGGTATTATCTCCAAACTAAATCTGCGAAATTCTGGTCAAACTGTACGCCCAGGAGAGGAAATCGCGCAAATAGTCCCTAGTGATGCCCCTATAGTAGTTAAGGCAGCGGTAGCACTTGAGGATAAAAGCAAGTTGAAAGAAGGACAGAACGTACTAGTAGTCTGTCAGCCTTGAATTGAGGGGTGATTCGGTTAATAATTTGAGTAAT
>NZ_QMEB01000425.1 GCF_012912135.1 Brasilonema bromeliae SPC951
CAGTAGGGGTCGATACCCACTACGCCTAGTATCCATCGTTTACGGCCAGGACTACTGGGGTATCTAATCCCATTCGCTCCCCTGGCTTTCGTTCCTCAGCGTCAGTTATGGCCCAGTTAGTCGCCTACGCCACTGGTGTTCTTCCCAATATCTACGCATTTCACCGCTACACTGGGAATTCCACTAACCTCTACCACACTCCAGTCTGCCAGTATCCAATGCACTCCCGAGGTTGAGCCCCGATCTTTAACATCAGACTTAACAAACCGCCTACGAACTCTTTACGCCCAATAAATCCGGACAACGCTTGCATCCTACGTCTTACCGCGGCTGCTGGCACGTAGTTAGCCGATGCTTCCTTTGCTGGTACCGTCATTTTTTTCGTTCCAGCCGACAGAACTTTACACCCCAAAGGGCTTCTTCGTTCACGCGGTGTCGCTGTGTCAGGGTTTCCCCCATTGCACAAAATTCCCCACTGCTGCCTCCCGTAGGAGTATGGGCCGTGTCTCAGTCCCATTGTGGCTGATCATCCTCTCAGACCAGCTACCGATCGTCGCCTTGGTAGGCCTTTACCCTACCAACTAGCTAATCGGACGCAGACTCATCTTAAGACGGATTACTCCTTTCATATACGCTCGTGTCCGAGCACATACATATGCGGTATTAGCAATCCTTTCGGACTGTTATCCCCCATCTCAAGGCAGATTTCTACGCGTTACTCACCCGTCCGCCACTGGGTATTGCTACCCCGTTCGACTTGCATGTGTGAAGCACACCGCCAGCGTTCGTCCTGAGCCAGGATCAAACTCTCCGTTGTCAAAAACCATCAGGAGTACTGATGATCGTTAAACGTTTAGTTTGCCTACTCAAAGCTTTTGACAGGCGCCTTGATGGCTATTCAGTTATCAGGGTTCAACGACCTGTCCACCGAGCGATTCGCTCAGTTCAGTGACAGGCAACTAGTAAATAATACCAATCGACCCAAAAGGTGTCAACACGAAAAAAGCCCCAAGAATGGCGTTTTTACTATGTTGTTGCAATTCATCATATATACAATGCCTTTAGAATTACATATTTGCAGCCGCTCGCAGGGTAGTTAGAAGCGCATGGAAAGCCATTCTTCGCGATTGGAGAAATTGCAGAGATTTGGAAAAAACTTTTTTGATCGATTTGGAATAAGCGATATCACATCTTGTATTTGCTAGAAATGTGCGATCGAGGTCCGCACTACGAGCGGGATTCTATATAAAGGAAGAAGAAAGTCGATAGCGGAATGTTGATGCAGGAAGCATCAGCGGAGTAATGAGAGCAGCATGCAGTGGGGGTCTTGGACGCTGGTTGGATTTATCGGATCGTTGATTACTAGATAAATTAGGACGGTGGAGTGGTGGGAAGTGGCATGAATTGTCGGTTGCTGCACGGTAGATGGA
>NZ_QMEB01000066.1 GCF_012912135.1 Brasilonema bromeliae SPC951
CCCCTCCCCTAAGCTCGCGGGGAGGGGCGGTTTTGGCAAGAGACAAAACCAGGGTGGGGTTCTTCGGGAATGGTATCAAATCCGGCGGCGTCTGAATTTTTAAAAACCGCAGAGGCGCAGAGAACGCAGAGAAAGAGAAGAGAGAGAAGAGGGAGAAATAATTCTGATACAAACGGATTTGATATTATATCATGTTCGACTAATTAGTTATAATTCCCACGTTGACTGAACCCCACACGCCAGTCGCCACAACGGGGGGAACCCCCGCAAGGCGCTGGCTCCCCTTTATCCCCTCCCCGCTTGCGGGGAGGGAAGCCTAAGCGCAGCTTTGGCGGGGTGGGGTTCTTCAGGAATGATAAGTAATCAACCGAACCTGATATTACTCCCCTTAAGTTATCAGGCAACTATCAACTCAGACTCACTCTCCGATGGTGCACCATCCTGCACCAAGGAAGATCTATTATCATTGCCTTGCAACATATTACCCGCAAACGCAAACAAGGCATTGACTTTACGAGTACGCCACTCATCCACGAGTTGCTGGACTTTACTTGCAGACATCCGCCGTGTCATGGCTTCATAAAGATAAGCAGCATGACCTGTTTCATCTTTAGCAATGCTCAACATCCCCTGTTTGAGGTTACGAGCAATTGGATCATCTTCAGGTAACACGTTCGCCATGCGAGTAAAGTCTTTGCTAGCATCCAATTCTAAGATGTAAGTGCTAGCCATGAATACATCCCAATCAATTGTCTCAGGTTTGAGTTGTTCTTGAGAGTAACCTTCATAGTATGCTGCAAAGAAGGGGCTGCGTCGTTGTTGAGTTTTCTTTTCCTCTGTATTCTGAGGCGAACTTTTGAAATCTATAACTCTTTTATTAAGTTGTTTTAAGGCATGAGCAAAGATTTGACCGTGTCTGGTTTCATCGGATGCGTGTTTTGCCAGCTTTTCGGCTAGCCATGTGTCGCCTTCTGCGGCTGCGCGATCGCCCAGCTTAGTCAAAAATGGAACAGAACCAGACTCTGCTAACTGAAAGCCTGCAAGAATATTGGGGCGGGTTTTGAGATCACGGATTTGCAAAGCAGAGTAATAAGCCATCGCACCAGAACCAACTAAGTGCATGACATAAGTCAAGAAGTTCATGAGTAAGTCGCGCGGATTGTGAGGAAGTTACATTTCTTATGCTAATCCTCATTTTTGATTTTGTGAGCAAAACTAAGGGTGTAGGGGTATAGGGGTGTAAGGGTGTAGGGGAGAAGAAGTAGGGGTGTAGGGGAAGAAAAATTAATGAACGTAAACTCTTTCCTCACTTACACCCTTATTCCCTTACCCCCCTACACCCCTAATTTTTGACACCTCTACCCCTTATTTTCCAGTGAGCGAATCAGGAGCAACAGAAGCCTACCTACTGATTCACATTGATTGAGAACTGGAGTAATAGTTGCTGATGAAGCGAGTTCGATACGAATGGACAATAACAAATGTGTTTCCAATTCTTTGAGTGAACCTTGGGCAATATACAAAAATTGGATGTACTCACCGCGTGTCCTTCTTCCATAACCTTCAGCAATATTGGCTGGAGGGGATAAAAAATGGGAAGCAATAACCCTCAACAATATTGGCATTGTCTACTCCGCTTTAGGAAACAAACAGAGTGCCGCTTCATTTTTCATAGACAAGGATGGACAACCCTCCACAATGTCTACTCGTAAAACCCGAGATCTGGATGTATTTTTGCGGCACTACCAAAAAATTTGAATCAAACTAGTTGAAAGGATACGCCGCAAAAATACAAGGGTTGTCCATCCTTGTCGAGGGTTTGCCCAACCCTACGCCCAATCCGGCTTTGCCGGATTGCCCTCTGCTTTCAGCACAGGGGGAGGGTTTTCTGGAGGAAAACCCTCCGGGCGTGATACGGGCGATCGCTTTGCTACCCTTTATGTTTAATTTGGTTAATTGACTTATTCACTGGTAATTGTCAACAAAATTTTTTTATGGGTTACTAAAGTCTCTAGTTCAGTAGAGATTTTAGTATACCATTAGTCTCTAAACTTATATTTCGCATCTACAGGATTTACTGTGGAACAACGTAACTAAAGTCCGCAGCAGATGGCTGTAACTGTGTTTAGCCGTGGGTGTGGTTCATGCAGCCTCTCAAAGACCAAATTTTTGGTACTGGATAGGTGAACTGGTGAGTGGGTATAGCTGCGCCCAATGGAAGTGTCGGCGACAGATCTCATTTTTGAAAGGATATTATTTTTGTCTTACCTTTTAGAAAAAGAAGTGGCAAAGCCACTTCTGCGTAATTCCCAGGTAGAACCTAAAGAATAGTATAACTTTTCTAAAAAGATGAAACGGTATGATTCCACACTTGTTAAGTAATATGTTTGCTTTAATTGCCTTCGTGATGTTGCGGATATTTGAAGCGGCTGACTAAAACAAGCGAAAAATCTGCCAGCAGAGGTATGAAAGGGAAAAATAAGTCAAGCCTCATAAGAACTGCGACTAAGCAGGAAGACAAACCAATCAATCATGTTCAGCGAACCCTCTGGCGTGCGCTGGCGCAAGAGGTGTACCGAAGGCTTAGGCTTGGCTGATTTTTTTGTGTTCATGAGAGATTCATGTCTCACAAATCAAATAGGACTGCTATAGTACCGCTAGCATTCGTCAAAAGTGAAGGTAACAAGTCAAAAGTCCTTTTTTTGAGCTTTTGACCTCTAAAAGATGGTAGCTTTATTTGGACCGCACTGTACTAGCTTGTTTTCTGCTATCTAAGAAAGATTTATTGGGTAAAAACGAATATGAAAAATTCTTGGTATTCCTGATAAAAACTCTATTGACCTGTAACAGGTAATTAGATTATCTTAGCAGTCAGCAAAATTGGTTAGGGAAACCCATCAACAGAAAACTTATACTTAATTTATTGTCTAGTTCCTCTATTTTTGTATCGCTGATGTCTACGCTAGCAGTCATCAATCCTGCCCACGCTGCTAAAACCGAGGAATTAATCCACAAAAATGGTCAGACTTGTGTACTAAGTCCCCACGCTGTTAACAAGATGGTGTGTATCAAGGATTCAGAGAGGAAGAAAGCATCTGGTTCTACACCTTCATCATCTACACCTTCGTCAACTGTGACTACAGGCAGTCTGCCCAGAATATTGCAACGCTTGCATTTACAGAAGAAGAAAGCGATCGTGCCATTCAGTTATTTGGCTGTGACTGTCCAGCTTGTATAAACTCTTTACGCCAGTTGCGTGGGTCTGGAAACTTGGTGTACTAGAATTTCCCCTCGATTGTGATCACTACTGCGACTTTGGCGTGAAAGTTAACTGTATAGGACTTAGGACTCAGGACTCAAAAACTCCCAATTCCTAACTCCTGATTTATCCGCCTACCTCGTTCACTGGGAACCTATCAATAAGCTGCATAGCACGATGGGCATTGCGCTGCAAGGATTGTGATAAATGGGGTACGTGGGGAATTTGCGATAGTAAATCTAACGTCCGGCGTAAAATTCGCACCACATCACCTTCATCCAAACTCGTATTTTCACAAAGTTCTATCCACTCCATCCCTAGCGCCCAATGTTCCACAAGGGCTATTAACTCAAACTCTAACCATATCGGTAAAGCGACATTATAACGACGTTGCAGTTGAAAGATCTTGCGACGAATCCCCCGCAATTTTGATAACGCTTCTGCCACTTCTTCACTCAAGTCAAAGCGAACCATGCTATCTGGACGTGGGGTTTCTGTCACCAAAGCTGCGATCGCCGCTGCTAAGTGGTGTGGATCTAAGTTGTCCAATTCTCCACTCTCAAGTGCTAAGCCCAGCCACAACTCATTTTCTCCTCGAATGGCTGCAGCCATTTGTCCTAGTCGCGTGGGAACAAGTTTATCCAGACATTCAAAGTGCTGCAAAATCTCAATAAGATTGAGAAACTCTTCCCAATGGCGCTGAGATTGTTGCTCTATTTGTGCCTGCATGAGTTGAATTTCGGCTTCGAGTTCAACCAACTGTGTTCTGCGTTTGAAAAGACTGACAGCGTCGCCTGATTGATGTAAGGGATGTGCTTCTAATTGCTCTTGCACAGCAGTGACGCGACGAAGTTGTTCTAGGACTTCTGGAGGCATAAATACAGCTTCGCTTGCCTCAGGAATTTCTTGAGTTATAAGTGCGGTATACTCATCACCAAGAAGAGACTGTCCCCGTTTCAATGGCATTTCTGGTGGTGGTACCAATTCATCAGGTATGTCAATTCGCGGTAGTTCTGCAAACAAATCTATGACATCAGAGGCTGTCGCTACATACCAGCGATTATCTTGCCCCAAGCATACCAAGTAACAAGTTTGACCAGAACCTGGCGTTTTCCCAACTAACACCGCTGTTATGGGTGCAGGCATTGTAAAGTTTTTACTCTTGAGACTCAACAGTGTTCCCGACACTGCAAAGTCCAACATCATCCCCAATTCGTCTTGTCGGGCTTCCTGCGCTTGCTCTTGCAGCATTTTCAAGTTTAGCCGTTCTACTCGCAGGCGTTGCCGCAATTTTTCATAAACAGCCAGATCTTGTTCGTCAATAGCAGCGATTTGTGCTTGAAGTTGAGCAAGTTCTGTTTGTAAGTGGGTTATGTACTCACGTTGCGGTCGTAGGTGCAAGTTCGCCAAGTACTGTCCAAAGCTGCGTTCTACGAGTTCTTTGGCTTCTTCCAAAGTGTGAGTTTGCAGCAAGTTCAGCACCATGCCATAACTTGGTGTAAATTGACTAACTAGAGGATCGCTTTGGGAAGTTGCCAAGTAAGCTGCTTCTTTCGCTCCCTCAAAGGGAGTTTGCAGCGTCACAACATGACCCCGTTCATCCATTCCCCGGCGACCTGCCCGACCTGCCATTTGCAGAAATTCCGAGGCATTCAATAGGCGATGTCCACTATCAGTACGCTTAGAAAGGGTAGAAATAACCGTTGTCCGGGCTGGCATATTAATTCCAGCTGCCAAGGTTTCGGTGGCAAAGACAACTTTAATTAACCCCTGTTGAAAAAGTTCTTCAACAAGTACTTTCCACGCAGGTAAAATTCCAGCATGGTGTGCGGCTATTCCTCGGTAAAGCGGTCCAACGTGTCCAGAACGTCCGGCTTCCGGATTACGGCTTAAAAATTCGTCAATCTGCCAGCGCAATTGCTGCGCTTCTTCCTGATCCACTAACCACATATCACTGCCCACCTCCGCCACCGCCTTATCACATCCCCGACGACTGAAGATGAAGTAAATTGCTGGCAGCATATCCCGTTCTTGTAGTTGACTTAGAACCTGAATCATGCTGGGGGCTTCCGCTCTCACATTAGCTTTGCTTTTGTTTTTCTCTCCTTTTTTCTTCTTTCTTAGCAGGCGCTGGTTAATTTGGGTTTTATCATCATTCAGCAGGGGGAATAACCCTTTGATGTTGCCAAAGTGAAATTCCAAAGGTACTGGGCGATGATCGGAGTATATGAGATCAGTAGGACCATGAACTTGATTTAACCAGTCAGTCAGTTGATCACTATTAGCAACAGTCGCTGAGAGGGCTACGAGTTGAATTTCACGGGGACAGTAGATGATGGACTCTTCCCAAACTGTTCCCCGTTGGCGATCATTCATGTAGTGGCACTCATCCAGCACCATAGCCTCTACGTCTACTAATGAAATGCCAATTTGCCCGATAGGTGTGCCATAGAGCATATTACGGAAAATTTCTGTGGTCATCACCAGAATCGGGGCATCTCGGTTAATGGAGGCATCTCCAGTTAACAGTCCAACATGGTCAAAGCCGAATTTTTCGCGAAAGTCACGTAGTTTTTGATTAGAGAGCGCTTTTAGGGGAGTGGTGTAAAATACTCTTTTTCCACGCGATAGAGCGCGATAAATAGCGTATTCTCCGATCAATGTTTTGCCCGAACCTGTGGGCGCACACACAACAACGGAACGTCCAGCATTCAAGGAGGCGATCGCATCCTTCTGGAACTGATCCAATTCAAATGGGAATATCGAACTTGGTTCAAGTTCTGGAGACAGCGCAGGGTAATTCACTCAATCACATTTGCAACCAAAACTGTTTACTATGGTAACTACTCTTTTGTCAACTTAGTTATGAGTCATGAGTCATGAGTCATGAGGAGGCAGTGCGGTCTTGGGGAGCCAGTGCGTTGCGGGGGTTCCCCCCGTTGAAGCACCTGGCGTGGTTTCCCCCATGAGCACCTGCCGTTCATTGGTTTTTAACTCATGACTCATGACTATTTTCCCAATTCTTGTGAGCGGGCTGTTGCTGCTTTGACTGCTTCAATTAAAGCTGAGCGAAACCCGGCTCGTTCTAACTGAGCTACACCAGCAATTGTAGTACCACCTGGACTGGTGACGCGGTCTTTGAGTTCTGCAGGGTGTATTTTTGTTTCATGTAGGAACTTGGCTGTTCCTAAGACAGTTTGCAAGGCAAGTTGATTGGCAATTGTCCTTGGTAAACCTGCTGCGACTCCTCCATCAGCAAGTGCTTCTATAGCAAGTGCTACGTATGCTGGACCAGAACCTGATAGTCCTGTCACCGCATCCATCAGGTTTTCTGAAACTTCCACAACTTCTCCCACAGCCGAAAAAAGTAGTTTTGCGGTTTCGTGATGGTTTGCTTTGGTGTACGCGCCTGGGCATATCGCGGTGACTCCTGCTCCCACAGTAGCTGGAGTATTAGGCATTGCTCGAATGATTGGAAAGTGGGGAAAAGCCGCTTCCAACTGATTTAATGTCACGCCTGCCAAGATGGAGATCACCAGTGGTTTTGACACTGTCGTGATCACATCTGCTAATTCTTGGGCGATCGCACTAAACACTTGAGGTTTTACTGCCAAAAATACGACTTCTGTTGTTGGTGTGAAAACCAGACGATTATCGGCTGTCACATTAACACCATATTCGTCTTCTAGAAAACCTTGGCGTGAGGTTTGTGGTTCGCTGACTAGGACTTCTGAACGTTGATAAATTTTACGAGCGATAAGGCGGGTAAGGAGCGCTTCTCCCATTACCCCGCCACCAATCAAGCCGAATTTAATAGTAGTCATTTTTCGTTAGTCATAAGTCATGAGTCATTAGTGAGCCAGCGCGCAGAACAGGGGGTTCTCCCCCAATCCCCACGGAGTGGGGACCGGTGAGTCCCCCATGAGCGACTGGCGTTAGACCGCAGGGCGTGCGCTTTGCGCATACCCGTAAGGGTCATGACTTATGACTCATTAGTATAAAGACAAAGGACTTTGTCCAAAGTCCTCTGGACTAATCACTCATTTTACGTTTATTGTGCCATTCTGTTAACTTCGTTTCCCCAAGCAGGATTTGGGCCTGTGGAACGTGAGGGACGTACTGTTGGTTGAGGTACTTCATGAATAATTCCTGACTGGGTGCTAACTTGCACACAGCTTGGTGTGAACAAAAATATACTTTCGCCTATCCGTTCTTGATGCCCATCAAGCGCGTAAGTACCACCGGCGACAAAGTCCACTGCTCGTTGTGCTTGATCTGGATCCATTATTGTTAAATTTAATACTACTGACTTACGCTCTCGCAATGCTTGAATTGCTTGAGGCATTTCTTCAAAGGTGCGTGGTTCTAGCACCAAGACTTCTGATATTCCATTAATGACTCCTGGCATACCAATCACATTGCTCATCGGCTTTGATCCTGCTGCGCTGACATTTTCCATTGTAGGCACGGGTTCCCGCCAGCGTCGATTTTGCTCTGGAGGTTCTTGTGCTACTGGTTGTTGAGCATTTTGTTCCTGATACAGATTTCGGTAACTTTCTGTTTCTGGTTCTTCTTCATAGTACTCGTATTCTACTTGCTCGTTTAAACCGACGAAGTCTCTAAGTTTGGAAAATATATTATTCATGGTTTACGCTCCTAGGGCTAATCACTCGTAAGGATATGCCAAAAACTAATGAAATCAATTTTTACCCTTATAAAGGGCAGATCTTTCAGGCGTTCTATTAGTATCTGTTCTACCCACTACCGGTTTTTCTTTGAACAAACGCTTCTAGAAGGTCTGTATATGTTTTTTAGGTAACAATGAGTCAAGATTATATCTTAACCAGTAGGTTTTTTGGAAGTTGTTTTCCTCTGATATTATATTGACTTTTGCTTTTGTCAATACTATATCCTTTGTCACCGATTGAACCAGTATCTTCTGAAATTTTTTTCAACAAAGTTTTATAAAGAGTTTTGGAGCGCAAAATATACTGTAACAAGGTATTTAATAAAACCATTAAATACCTTGTTATACCGTAATAATACTTTGACTGCCAATATTAAACAGAACGCTCTCCAAACAAAATAGTTCCTAACCTTACCATTGTTGCGCCTGCTTGGACTGCCAATTTGTAATCTCCTGACATTCCCATTGAAAGGTGATGCATTTGAACATTAGACCAGTTTTGTTCTCGGATTTCTTTTGCTAATTTACTGGTACTATTGAATACGCTGATCACCTCATAATCATTTAATCCCAAAGGTGGAATTGTCATTAAGCCCTGAATTTGTAAATTTTCACATTGATCTAGAGCTGGTAAGTCAGCCAATAGTTGTGATGCACTCCAACCCGACTTGTTTGGATCAGGTCGTATTTTGACTTGCAGACAAACCTGAGGAGTGATTTTTAACTCTTGGGCCAATTGGTTTAAGCGTTGGGCAAGCTTCAAACTATCTACGGAGTGAATCCACTGAAATTGTTCAATGGCTTTTTTGGCTTTGTTGTGTTGCAAATGTCCAATAAAGTGCCAAGTTATGTCTGGTAAGTCTTGCAACACAGCTTGTTTGCTAGCCGCTTCTTGGATGCGACTCTCGCCAAAATCCCGAATTCCTGCGGCGTAAGCACAGCGTATGATTTCGGCAGAGACTTGCTTGGTAACAGCAATCAACCGGACTGAGTCTGGTAGAGAGGAACCAAGGGTAATAATACGTTCGCTAATCGAACTACTCATTGGAAGGTGCGTTGGAAAACAGTCTGAAGTTGATCGTACTCCTGAGATTGCCCTGTACGACGCAGACTACGCAAGCGATTTTCAATCATCATTCTAGCCTCAGTGCGTCCAATGGACTGAAACTTCATACCTTTGACATCAGTTGTTACTATGAAGAATAAGCGTTGGGCATACAGTGTTGTGAACAACTCTTGGTTCTCGTCTACCATACAAATCCTATAGAGCAAACCCCAAGTTGGATGATTGATGTAAGTTTCCGAGTTGTCTAAGTTCATTTAATACTAAGGGATGAATATATATATTTTTGCAGCTGAAGAGAAACATTTTGACGACAAAGGACGCATTTCGCCAAACAAAATTTTTGCTAAAATGCCAAAAACCCCAAAGTTAAGAGCAAGCAGTACCTTGCCAACAGAAGTAGGATCAGGGGCTTGTGCAGTAGCGCGTGTTTTCTGTGGAGGAGGTTACGAATCGCGCTGAGCGTGTCCTTAGGGACATAGAAAGCTCTGAACTATGCCCTGCTTTGTACGTCGCTTGCCTCTCGTTAGAATGCCGATTAGCTTAACACAAAGTGCATGCAGCGCATACGAAAAGTTTCCCTTCATGCATGCAAACTGCCGTTTATCACTCAATAGGTGTAAATTATAGAAGAACGAACTACGCCGCATCGGTTCTGGTTCTTCAACAATTTCGATCAAGCGGACTTTACGACAACCTGTGAGCGTGCCAACGCTAACAAATGGCGCGAATCAAGTCAAGCACGTTGCAATCAGATTTTAAGCTACGTTTGATGTTGCTGACAAGGTGCATAACGTGGCTATTACCTCAATTCTTAGCAATTCATTAACAGCAACAGTTTCCCATTCACACGCTCGCCCTAATTCATTGCGTTTCAACTTTACTAGCATGTCGGTGTTCAGCGGGTTCAATGGTTGTGTTCAGTAAAGTCTTGTGCGAGTAATCGTGAACATGTAGAGTGATACACAAGACTTAACAATCTTATTCCCCTTACTACTCTTTTGATCTTTTGCGCTTTGTGCGAAACGATTTTAGAATGCTTTGTACGTACGGTCGTGCAACTGTAAATTATAGAACACTTGTGTCTTCATTCCATTCTTGTACCTTGGAATTTACTGTCATTTGTGCTATTCTAGATGAAATTGGGCGATTAGCACAGTGGTAGCGCACTTCCTTCACACGGAAGGGGTCACTGGTTCAAATCCAGTATCGCCCATTTCTTTAATTCTATCTAAGCTTAAGAAGCAACAAGGGTGGTTTGTTCAAATCTACCACTCATGAAATTGTTTAACTAGCTGTTGTTTCTAAAGATGAACCGAAACAATGTTTGTTCGCAAATCATATTTTCAAATAGCAACACAAGCTTTATGAAAAATTAATTTTTTAGATGAATTGCTATATGAAGTACTTGAAATAGCGATAATCAAAATGTCTCCATATTAGAGAATTTTCCGGAAAAAGTCAATTGAAGAATGAAAACCATGACCTCACGATATTTTTTGCTCATTCATCTCCTAGTGCTTATAGGATTACTAGGAACTGGATGCAACAATCAACAACCAGATATCAACTTAGAAAAATTGACTGTAGGTGTGGTTAGCTACGGCGAAGGAACTGTTTCCATAGACAAATATGAGCGCTTTAAAGACTACATAGCAAAACAAACTCAATCAATAGTAGAATTGGAACCAGCTTACAACGAATTGCAAGCTTTAGAGCAAATTCAGCGCCAAAATTGGGAAATTGTTTTTGCGCCTCCAGGTTTAGCAGCAATAGCGATCGGCAAGCAACTTTATGTTCCTCTGTTCTCTATGGAGGGAACACGTGGTAGACAACGCTCTTTACTTATAGTCCGAGATGATAAACCAATAAAAACAATACCAGATCTGGCTAATAAAACTGTTGCTTTGGAAACAGCAGGTTCTGCGGCTGGCTATTATGTTCCTTTGTACGATTTGTACGGTTTAACTCTTGCTCAAATCCGTTTTGCTCCTACTCCCAAAACAGTATTGCAGTGGATCAGTGAAGGTAGTGTTGATGCTGGGGCATTATCTCAAACAGATTTTGAACTTTATCAGCGAGAGTTTAGTACAACCAAGTTTAGAATTTTACACACTAGCCGATCAATTCCTCCTGCAGTTGTTTTACTAGCACCAACTGTGGAACGGAATCAACAGCAGCAGATTCAAAAAGCCATGACCCAAGCACCTGGAGATATCATAGCAGATGCTGGTTACGTCCCTGCAGCAAAAGTACCTAGTTACGAGCAGTTTATTAAATTAGTAGATAAAGTTAGACCCCTAGAAGAGCAAGTCAAGAAAACACCTGCTGTTTTGCTCAATCACCAATCTACCAGTCAATAGAGAGTTGATGGACAAGTTATTAACAAAAGACAACTTCATAAAACTTCATCATGTTTTGGCGTTTTTTTGGAAAAATCTGCCGATATATTATTAAGTTCTCACCAGCTTGGAGTCACGGGGAATCAACTGAGTATAATATAAATTATCTATCTACCAAACAGATTTTTGTAAGGAAATACTGTATCTGGCGCTGTAGTTATCAGACTGCCCAAATGCGATAAATCTATTAAAACTTTTACCTAATAGACTTTCTTTTGAAAAACACCAAATTACTTATAAAGAAAATAGCTAAGATAGCTAGGAGTGGTGCCTTATGTCTCAATCTCCCATTGTAAAAGCAGAAATACCCTCTGGGACGATGATTGATAATCGTTATATTATTCAAAAACTTTTGGGACAGGGGGGCTTAGGAAGAACCTACTTGGCGTTTGATACTCGTCGGTTTAACGAAGCATGCGTTCTCAAAGAATTTGCACCCACAGGTTCAGGGGAGAATGCTTTAGAAAAATGTCGCAATTTATTTAAAAGAGAAGCAAGAATTCTTCACCAGCTGGAACACCCTCAAATTCCTCGTTTCTTGGCTTGTTTTGAAGGAGATGGTCGCCTGTTTTTAGTACAGGAGTTTGTGGATGGTAAAACATATTCACTTCTGTTGCGAGAACGCCAAGACTTGGAAGAAAGTTTTTCGGAAAATGAAGTTATACAGTGGCTAAAAAATTTGTTACCTATATTGGAATATGTTCACCAGCACAACATCATCCATCGAGATATTTCTCCGGACAACATCATGTTACCTGATGGCAAAAATTTGCCGGTGCTGATTGATTTTGGTGTGGGAAAACAGATAGCTAACCTGAATGAAGACACCACACCTTACCACATGAGTTTTGTTGGCAAAATGTCGCTTGTGGGGAAAGTAGGATATGCCCCCCGTGAGCAAATTAGCTTGGGGTTGTGTTCTCCCTCCAGTGATCTTTATGCCTTGGGCGTGACTGCAGTTGTCCTACTCACAGGTAGAGATCCATCTTTTCTTATGGATCAGTACTCTTTGGAGTGGAGATGGCGTTCTTACACCAGGGTCACCAATGATTTTGCCAGAGTACTTGAAAAATTGCTAGCAGATACGCCAAAGCTGCGATACCAATCGTCAAAAGAAGTTCTTACAGATTTAGACCGTCTTGGACAGTTTCAAGTAATGCGACAATCAACTGTTGTTGATTTGCCTACCACCGTTATAGAACAGAAATCTCAACCGACATTCCCAACACGACAGCCACCCAACCAATATCCAGAGACTATAGCAAGTTCGGCTAGAAGTTCATCTCGTCAACAGCAATTCCCTGTGATTGAGTCACAACCACAACCACAACAATCTTCACTCAATCCAGCTTTCATACAACGTTGTCAGCAACAACTAGCTTACTACATTGGACCGATAGCAAGTCTAGTTGTGGAAGAGATTCTGGCGGAAACTCCTCAGATCTCGCCTTACCAATTTATTGAATTTTTGGCAAGGGAAATTCCTGATGCATCAGCAGCTCTTGAATTTAGAAAACACCTTTTTTCGTAAGTGTTTTGGAGGAACCCACTCACCTAAGTGTGCTCAAGAAAATCAAAACTGTCATAAATATAGTTGCGACTTAGTTTGAGTTGCTGCTTAATTTCCTGCGGTTCCTCCAGTATTTCCTCCATGAGTACGTCTAATTCTTTTCATTGCCATTTCTAAACTTAATTTCATCCGTTTAAAAGCTTTGGCAAGATTACCAATTTCATCATTGGAAATCTGATCAAAATCAACTTCTAAATGTCCTGTGCTAACTTCTTCAGCTACACGAGTTATCCGCTTGAGGGGAATAATAACTTGTCGCTGCAAAAAGACATTGACTAAAAGAATAACCACGATAAAAATAGTAGAGACAAGTCCTACTATCAGCAAAGAAGATTGATTGGCTTTTTCAATAACTTTACTAGCAGGTAGTGAAATAAATTGAGCCGCTACAATTTGATTCAACTGCCAATTAAATCCATTAACTGCACCGAAACGCTCAATCATAGTTTTTGGTGCGACATCAGGCGTGCTATGACATTTCAGACAACTTTCTTGGCTAATGGTTAAGGGACGAGCAATGTAAAATATATCGCCTCCCGGAAGTGAGCGAAATCCACTCACCTCTTTTAAATTTTTGTCTTGTTGGAAACCCTCTAAAATTGTCGTCTCAAAACTGTCAGCCTTATCCCGAAGATTTGTGGGATTTGTTGCTGCTTCTTTATAAAATAAGTCTCGGTATTCTGGTTTTTTTCGGAGAATTTCAAAGACCTCTCGTGCTGAGTATGCAGATACAACTTGGGGCAAAAACTTTTCTTCCAGTTTATCAGCAAGTTCTGGATAGATTTGGGTAAGTGTGTACCCACGAAGAGAAGTCATTGTATCGATGAGTGTTAAAGCTCGTGAGGCAATTTCATTTATAGCATTCTGCCTTAACAAAGTAGAAAGAGCCAATCCACTAAAGCTCAAACCTACTACAAGAATGATGACTAGCAAAATTGTAAATTTTTGTCTCAATTTTAAATTTTTTAACATCATCCCAGTTCATCTCAAGATAACAGTACAACGCACAAATAATTGAAGCCATCTATTACCCATTATAGGGACAGATCAAGCAGAAATAACTAAGAATGTAAATGATTACAAAATAACTTTGCTGCATTCCAGATTTTGTCAACAAATTTTTACAAAAAATATATTGATGAATTGCAAGCTCCCATTTATGATTAAGTTCATCAATCAAGTTTATGACTTTTTTGTTGAAAGGATACTATATTTATCAACTTGAGCTTTTGCATTCGTTACATTGAAGTCTTTGAGAAATTTTATCCCTCAGTTTTACTGATAAAACATAACCAGTCTTAAAGTTGAATTTTTAAAGAAAAATTAAGATACGAGCCACTTGCTAATAGCCTGCTTGTTCAGTTGAGTCAGATGACTGTTGACAGTGACAGAATAAGACTAGGAGATAACTCAGTTCAAAATATGCCTTACGGGCACACTAAGCCTAGCGTGCAACTCCCGTGTAGGAGGCACAAATTTAGAATCTCAAAATCTTCCCCTGTTTCCTAACCCAGCTTTAATACCGTGCCAAAATAAATAGCATGCGGAGAGTTATTAATCTAATGGTCTGGAATCCAGGACAGGCGTTGCTTGGGGGACGCTACATCATCGAAAGAAAATTAGGCGAAGGTGGAATTGGTATCACCTATCTCGCTGGAAATGAACGAAATGAACTGCGGGTCATTAAAACTCTAAGAGTTGACATCCTTAATCAGGAGACCTGGAAACCGCATCAAAGCAAATTAAAGCAAGACTTCCGCGATGAAGCTGTTCGGCTTGCCTTGTGTCGCCATCCTCATATAGTGCAAATAGAAAATATTTTTGATGAAGGCGATTTACCTTGCATGGTGATAGAGTACATCGAGGGTGAAGACTTAGGCAACCGCCTTCGGCGGATGAAAGTGTTACCAGAAGTTGAAGCGCTTTTGTACATCCGGCAAATTGGCGATGCTTTAAAGGTGATTCACAGTAAAGGTTTGCTGCATAGGGATATTAAACCACGTAACATTATGCTCCGCGCTGGCAAATCAGAAGCTGTCCTGATTGACTTTGGTATTGCCAGAGAATTTATTCCCAATGTTATCCAAAGGCATACAGTGTATCGTACACCAGGTTTTGCCCCCCCAGAACAGTATGAATTGGAAGCACCACGGGGAGAATATATTGATGTCTATGCACTAGCTGCCACCTTGTATAGTTTAATCACTGGAGTGACACCAAGGAATGCCGATGAGAGAGCACGCCATAACATTCCCCTAGAACCACCGAAACACTTCAATCGTAATATTACTGACACGGTCAATCAAGCAATCATCCGGGGGATGGATTTGCAACCCAATCTCCGCCCGCAGTCCGTACAGGAGTGGCTGGATTTATTGGATGTTGAGATCCGCGAGGAACCGCCCACACAGGTAATCGTACACCGCCCAGTACTTCCTAATAATCAGTCTCCACCCCAAAATCAACAGCGAATCATACCATCTGTTGCCACTTCTGGAAACTGGCAATGCGTACGTACCCTCAGAGGTCATTCCAGCATGGTTCTTGCTGTTGCTATCAGCTCAGATGGACAGACGATCGCTAGTGGTAGCAACGATCATACAATTAAACTGTGGCAACTAGAAACTGGTAAACTTCTGCGTACCCTTGGTGGTTTGTTTTCTGGTCATTCCAGCATTGTTCATACTGTCGCTTTTAGTCCCGATGGACAGTTACTTGCTAGTGGAAGCTGGGATGAAACTATTAAGTTGTGGCAGGTCAGTAGAGGAAAAGAAATTCGTACATTGACTAGTCATACCAGCTGGATCAATTCTGTAGCCTTTAGTCCAATACTTCCGAACTTCTCTTATCAACAAGAGGAAGCTTACGTGCGAGCATGGATGTTAGCCAGTGGCAGTGCTGATAGCACTGTTAAATTATGGATAGTAAGTACAGGCATAGAAATTAGCACTTTCACAGGTCATTTGGACTCAGTATGGTCAGTTGCTTTCAGTCCGGATGGGGAACTTCTAGCGAGTGGTAGCGCTGATAGTACAATCAAGCTTTGGCAAGTGAATACAGGTAGAAAAATTCACACTTTTAGAGGTCATTCCTTTTTTGTTAATTTCGTTACCTTCAGCCCAGATGGGCGACTTTTGGCAAGTGCCAGTGCTGATGGTACTATCAAACTTTGGCAAGTAAGTACAGGGAAAGAAATTCACACTTTTAGAGGTCATTCCGATGCAGTGTGTTCAGTCACTTTTAGTCCGAATGCACAGCTTCTTGCTAGCGGTAGTTGGGACAAAACTATCAAAATCTGGCAGATAAGGACGGGTACTGAAATTTGCACTCTTTCGGGTCATTCCAATTACGTCAGATCCGTTGCCTTTAGTCCAGATGGACAGACCATTGTAAGTGGTAGTGATGACGATACGATCAAAATTTGGCGATGCTATTCCTAATTTGGGTAATGCACTTAAGATTGATGTATTGATTGTTGCTTATAAAAATATCTGCTACTCAAGAAACTCATGAAACACATCAAACTTATTGTAGAAAAACATTCCGATGGTTATGTTGCTTATCCCCTTGGTATTAAAGGGGTTGTTGTTGGTCAGGGAGACAGTTATGAAGAAGCTTTAGCTGATGTGAAATCTGCTATTCGCTGCCATATTGAGATATTTGGTCAAGATGTTTTAGAAGAGGAATCACCCGTTTTAGAAGCCTTTGTCGCTGAAGCTGAGGTTTCCGTCTAATGGCTAAGTTTCCTGTAGATGCGCCCAAAGCCAGAGTTATTAAAACATTGGAATTACTTGGATTTAACATTATCCGGGAAAGGGAGCATATTGTCATGGTACGACAAAATAATGATGGAACGCGAACTCCATTGACTATGCCTAACCACTCTTATATTAAAGGTTCAACGTTGAGATCCATATGTACTCAAGCAAGTATCTCGCGAGAGGAATTTTTAGCTGCCTATGAGCAAATGTAAAATTACCTTGACAGTAAACCATAACCCTCGCTAAAACTCAATCACTCTTCCCTCTCCCCTAATGCGGTTAAATCCTTCTAACTCTCTAGATAGACTCAATATTTCCCAAAAATTGAAACAATGAGGAGAGTCATCCTGATTTTGGCAATCTATTCTTAACTGAGACGCGTTTACAGAAACCAAGCAGATGAGATGCTTGCCTGAGTTAGGCAATTGATTTTAATTGTGTTTTAATTTGGAATTGCATATGGGCTTTGGCATAGGAGATTTATTCTGGATTTTCCTCCTCCTTTCTTCCCTGCAACCCCTGTGGCAGAAACGTCAAGTAGAGTATAGGCGTATTCGCGCCCTACAGGAATTTCAGCAACAACGCAAAAGCCGAGTCATTTTGCTGATTCACCGCCAAGAATCTATCAGCTTTTTGGGAATTCCTGTATCGCGATATATCACCATCGAAGATTCAGAACAGATACTGCGGGCAATTCGGCTTACCCCGCCAGAGATCCCCATTGACTTGATTTTACATACTCCTGGTGGTTTGGTTTTAGCAACAGAACAAATAGCCAGAGCATTAATTCGCCATCCTTCCAAAGTGACTGTCTTTGTCCCTCACTACGCCATGAGTGGTGGTACAATGCTTGCCCTAGCTTCTGATGAAATTGTCATGGATGCTAACGCTGTTCTTGGACCGGTTGATCCACAACTGGGTAACTTCCCCGCAGCCAGCATCGTGAAGGTTGTTGAACAGAAGCCCATTGGTGAAGTTGACGACCAGACTTTGATTATGGCAGATCTATCGCGCAAAGCGATCGACCAAGTGCAGCGCTTTGTACGGACTCTGCTGAAAGATACAGTACCCACACAGAAAGTTAAGCCAGAAAACATTGAGAATATCATCGATGCCCTAACGACTGGGCGCGTTACTCACGACTACCCAATCACTGTTGAAGAAGCAACGGAAATGGGGCTACCCATAACAGCCGGACTGCCCCGTGTTATTTACGACCTGATGGATTTGTATCCACAACCACAAGGCGGACGGCCCAGCGTACAGTATATTCCCATGCCTTACGATGACCGCCGCCCCATTTTACCAACTCCTAAGGGTAGACCATTAGAAGAACCTAGCCCAACTCAGATGAGTTAAGCCAAGTTATTATCTTCTCGGTGTTGGTGTTGGTGTTGGTGTTGGCGTTGCTGTCGGTGAGACTCCAGGTGTGGACGTAGGACTCGCTGTAGGCAACGCTTCTGGTGTAGAAGTAGGTGTTGCTGTCGGTAACGCCTCTGGTGTAGAAGTAGGCGTTGTGGTTGGTTTTGCTGTTGGAGTAGTTCTAGGTGTAGAAGTAGGCGTTTTAGTTGGTTTTGCTGTTGGTGTTGGCTGGGTTGTCGGTGAGGTTGTTGGTTTTCGTGGCTTTGTTGTTGGCGCGGATGTTGGCTTTTTCTTGATGTCCTTTGCTTCTTGGCTGAGTCTTTGCCTGAATGCTAGGTCAGCAATTCCTGTTTCTTGTAAACCCAGTTTTTTCTGATATTGCTTAACTGCTACTTCTGTTTGAGGACCATAATATTGATTACTGGGCAAAGCAGGATTGGGCTTAGCTACCAAGTTTAAATTCGCTTGCAAAGTTTCAACTATTTTTGCAGCAACATCTTGAGTTTTTGGTCCTACTATTCCATCCGCAGGTTGTAGTTTGTGCCCTTTTTGAAATTCTTGAATTGCGTTTTTAGTATCCGCTGTGGTCAAAGGTGCATCTGATACCTTGACGCTGTAACCTAGTCCCCGTAACACAGCACGAAATTGCCGTGGGGTATAAGTTCGTGCAGCAAAAGCGACATCTGAAATCACTACACTAGCTGTGATCAAACAGGCAGTCGCAACGGTAATGTTTGATTTTCCAAACCCACACCACATAAGTAAAACTCCTCTTGGTCAAATCAACCGGATGTTGATTTTGACAGATAGATGCATTTTAAGTTTCTACAATGTCTTTTTTTCGCTTTATTCATGATTTTTGATAAGTTTAAGTTATATTAATGAAATTTAGATGAGAACTGATTTTTGCCATCTATAGCGGTTCTCAACTGCATGCACTACACGGTAGGGCGTGAAGAAACGTAACTATATGAAAATGTGCCTACATACACATTGCAATGCAGGCGATCGCTCCAAAAAGTACATTAAACCATATTGCCACTTTGCCGTTTCACCGTTGATAGCAAGTAGCAGGAGTAGACCCCAAACCATTGGCATCAGGCGCATGAGAGATCAGCGTGACTTCGCCTTTGCCGTTGAACACCCAACCAGTAGCAGGTGCAATTTTCACGGCATTATTGTTATGGCGTGGAGTAGTGGTGACAGGTGGCAAGGGTAACGACATTTTATGGGGTGGTACTGGAGCAGATAGATTTGTCTATTCCTCCCCATCTGAAGGTATTGACATTATCAAAGACTACAGCTATTTGCAGGGCGACAGGATAACAATTTCCAAAACAGGGTTTGGCGCTACTTCCACCAACCAGTTCAGCTACAACAGCATCACTGGTGCCTTGTTCTTTCAAGGAACCCAATTCGTCACCCTTGAGAACAAGCCTGCTGATTTCTCTACTAGTCTGGGCATTGAACTAGTTTAAGAATGTGATGATTTTTAGTTAAGAATTAAATTTGAATGGGAAATATAAGCCTAGGTTCAATGCCTAGGCTTTTTAAGTAGAATTATTATTTAAAAAGACAACTTTGTTTTAACTGATCGCAAATACCATTCTGCCCGACCTAACCTGATAAATAACTATTTTCTGTTTTCTGACTTCCACCCAACTTAAAAATAAAGCAGCTATGCTGAGGGCAGAAGATTTTTTATGCTTGGTAATGTATGTTGATGACAACTGCTTATCTAAAATCTACACTTTTCCATACACAAACAAATGACTAACGTAAAACCTCTAACACGGCGTAACTTATGGTTTGAGCGGTTGATGGCAATTATTGCGTCTGTTAATCTAGGGTTAGTTTTATTTGATTTCAGTTATATTCCTTGGCGAGATTTTTACAAACGAAATCTCCCCATCATCACTCAGAGATACGATCCAGTTAAAGGAATTGAACCCCATCGAGAAACAGAAAACTATTTGGTCACAGTAGACGCACTTATAGAACAGGTCAGTCAAACAGGGTTGCAATCACCTCAGGTAGCAAAAGAACTAGAAGAACTCAGGGGTCTGAGTAGTGAGATGATTGATAGCAATCCGTTTGAAGCGGCTAATAAGAGTGGTACCTTGGAAAAAATCAAAAATCGCATGCGCGATCGCATAGGCGTTAAATCTTCCAAGCAAGCCTTTTCCACATTCTGGAGTCAGGCATATTTATCAAAACGTGGTTGGAAGCAAGAAATTGATTTTTTCAACCAAAGAATTCGTCCTCTAATTATCGTCAACTATTACCGAAGTCTTGGAGAAAATGGCGAATTCGTTGATAATTTTTGGATAATTGACTTACCATTTGTGATTTTATTTGGTCTAGAGTTACTAGCACGTAGCTTCTATATCCAACGTCAGCATCCTGGTTTTCGCTTGTTTAATGCGATTTTCTGGCGCTGGTATGACCTATTTTTACTGCTACCATTTTGGCGACCTTTGCGAATTATACCTATTTTGATTCGTCTAGACCACGCACGTTTATTAAATCTCCATCCACTACGTCAGCAAATTCATCAAGGAATTATCGCGAATTTTGCCGAAGAACTCACAGAAATTGTCGTGATTCGAGTCATTAACCAAATCCAGGGATCAATTCAACGGGGTGAGCTAAAACGTTGGCTGTCACAAAATGAAAACTTGCGCTCCTACATAGATATCAACAATATCAATGAAGTAGAAGCAATTGGAGCTATTTTGGTAAAAACAATTGTTTACCAAGTACTGCCACAAATCCAACCTGAAGTTACCGCGATTTTGCAGCACAACATTGAAAGCGCTATCAAACAAGTTCCCATTTATCACAACCTACAAATCTTACCTGGATTGGATGCGATGCAAACTCAACTGAGCGAGCAACTCGCAACTCAAATCACAACTAATCTTTATAGTGCAGTTGTCAGTGCAGCAGAAGATCCAGTTGGAGCAAAACTTTCTGGTCAACTTGTGCAACGCTTTAGCGAAGCTTTGGGAACAGAAATGCAGAAAAAACACGTCCTCTCAGAAATTCAGAACTTACTTATTGACTTTTTAGAGGAAGTCAAGCTTAATTATGTCCAACGCCTGTCAAAAGAAGATATGTGGAAAATTCTGGAGCAAACTAAGCAGCTACGAACACAGGTATCAGTTCAGCCTGGGGAAGATAAAAGCTCTACCATGCTGGTGCGTAGAGAAACAAGTTAATTGTTAATTTGCAACAGCAGTGGAAAATGAACAAACAGACAACAAGACAAAGGGAGGAATTTTCTGGAGTGGTACGACCTCTCATAATGCCTGATTTCAAATCAGCCAATCACGGGAAAATCCCACAAACCTAGCCATGAAAATCTGGCTTTCCCCTACACCCCTATTTTTAAGGCATAAAGATTTTTCCGTACACCCCTACACCCTTACACCCTTATACCCCTACACCCTTACACTCTTACACCCCTACACCCTTACACCCCTAAACCCATTTTCAAGCGAGTTTTTGCTTCTCGCTCCAAAAAAAATACGCTAAACTTAGATCAAAGGCGAACCTGTTAGGTTCGCTTGAAGACTTCTTGGAAGATATCCCTATCGCAGGAAGTGGGTAACGACCCACTTTTTTTGTTGGAATAGCCGCATGACTCACCCTCTCGTTCCACAGATTATTGAATTGGCGACACCAGTGGCAGAAGAACTGGGATTGGAAGTTGTTGGCGTGGTTTTTCACACCAATCAAAATCCGCCAGTTTTACGCTTAGACATTCGCAATCCTCAACAGGACACTGGGTTAGATGACTGTGAGCGAATGAGTCGTGCTTTTGAAGCTACCTTAGATGCAGTGGAAATAATTCCAGATGCTTATGTATTGGAAGTTTCCAGTCCTGGTATTTCGCGACAGCTGACAAGCGATCGAGAATTTATTTCCTTCAAAGGATTTCCTGTTATTGTCCAGACTGCTCCATTCTATGAAGGACAGCAACAGTGGATTGGTCAGTTGATTCGCCGGGATGAGACAACAGTTTATTTAAATCAAAAAGGTCGTGTTGTTCAAATTCCTCGCTCCCTAATTACTAGGGTAGATCTGGATGAGCGCAGATAGAAAAACTATCAGCATTCTACAGTTGTGAGTACCAAGTCATAAGGAGCGACAGCGTCCCTTGTGAGGTTCACCCGTTCAGCAAGTGGCGCTGCTGAGTCAGGTTTTAGACAATTCCAGAAATCACTCATTTTCAGCACTTAGCACTGTTTTTATGCTGACCATTTTTTGCATAGCTATATAAGGAGATTGTTTATTATGTCAATGGTAACTTTACCCGGATTAAAAGATTTAATCGAAAATATAAGTCGTGAGCGTAATTTACCTCGTGTTGCAGTTCAATCAGCTATTAGAGAAGCATTACTCAAAGGTTACGAACGTTATCGTCGTGCTCAAAACTTGGAGCGAAAACAGTTCGATGAAGATTATTTTGACAATTTTGATGTCCAATTAGACGTTGAAGATGAAGGCTTTCGCGTTGTTGCTACCAAAACTATCGTTGAAGCAGTAGCCAACTCTGATCATGAAATTGCGCTCCAACAAGTTCAAGACATGGGAGGAGACGAAGCGCAATTAGGACAAGAAGTTGTGCTGGATGTTACCCCCGATCAAGGGGAATTTGGTCGCATGGCAGCAATGCAAACTAAGCAAGTCTTGGCGCAAAAACTGCGGGATCAACAGCGCCAGATGGTGCAAGAAGAGTTCCAAGACTTAGAAGGAACAGTTCTACAAGCAAGAGTTCTCCGGTTTGAAAGACAATCGGTGATTATGGCTGTCAGCAGTGGTTTTGGTCAGCCAGAAGTGGAAGCCGAATTGCCCAAGCGTGAACAATTACCTAATGATAATTATCGGGCAAATGCCACCTTTAAGGTCTATCTGAAAAAAGTTTCTCAAGGTCAGCAACGAGGACCTCAACTACTGGTTTCACGTTCTGATGCCGGTTTGGTGGTTTATTTGTTCGCCAACGAAGTGCCAGAAATTGAAGATGAAGTCGTGCGGATTGTCGCTGTAGCGCGGGAGGCAAATCCTCCTTCTCGTCATGTAGGACCTCGGACGAAAATTGCTGTTGATACTCTTGATCGTGATGTAGATCCAGTTGGTGCTTGTATTGGAGCGCGGGGATCACGAATTCAAGTTGTCGTCAACGAATTGCGCGGCGAAAAAATAGATGTGATTCGCTGGTCTCCAGACCCTGCGACTTACATTGCTAATGCTCTTAGCCCCGCACGAGTCGATGAAGTTCGTCTGATGGATCCCGAAACAAGACAAACTCACGTACTGGTAGCAGAAGACCAATTGAGTTTGGCGATCGGTAAAGAAGGACAAAATGTTCGTTTGGCGGCTCGTCTGACTGGTTGGAAAATTGATATCAAAGATAAAGCTAAGTATGATCACGCAGGAGAAGATGCTAAGTTTGCAGATGTGAGAGCAAAATACATACCAGAAGTAGATGACTCTGACGAGGAGGACTTAGAAGATAAAAATCACGAAGAATTGTTCGAGGATGAAATTTTTGACGAAAATAATGACGAATAAGAGTAAAGTTATCAAGAAACATAGTCCTGAGTAACGAACTCAGCGCTTATGAAACCAAATTATCGGCGTTGTATTAGTTGTCGAAAAATTGGATTAAAACAAGAGTTTTGGCGAATTGTCCGCGTGTTTCCTTCAGGACAGGTACAATTAGATGAGGGCATGGGGCGTTCTGCCTATATTTGTCCGCAGCACAACTGTCTTTTGGCAGCTCAGAAAAAAAATAGATTAGGGCGAGCCCTACGTGCATCAGTGCCAGAAGCACTGTATCACACATTGTGGCAGCGTCTACACTAAAGGAATAACCAAAAACAAACTTAATGAAAACTACGTTGTAGCGGTAATTGCCAAAGAAATTGTGATGAGGGCCGAATTATTTGTGCTATCAACACGTTCTCTTTTATCGCTCATGTAGTGCCAAAATAGTAAAAGGGTGTCCTTAGCGTTGCTCTTGGTTATCCAAAGGGGCGAAGCAAGACTCCTAATAAGTTTTACTCGATGTGTCGTGGAAGACTCAGAATCAACAAAACAAAACAGTACAGAATGGCAACCTGGTAGCGCCCAAGCGCAGTTCGGCGTCAACCATCAATCCTTGTGGGGATGCCACCAATAAACCGAAACATCTCTCTTTCCTGAATGGAGGCACCGGCATTCATTAGCAGTGGCAACCTAACACAGTAATCGAAGGATGGAGATGTCGCCAACCAGGCAACCATCCGCTAAAACTGTAAATTAAAGGGGAAGAGTGGATGAACAACGGCAAAGTTAGAATTTACGAATTATCAAAGGAATTGAATTTGGATAACAAAGAGCTATTAGCAATTTGCGACCAGCTCAATATTGCGGTCAAAAGCCATAGCAGCACAATTACAGAATCCGAAGCGGAACGCATTCGGGCTCAAGCAGAAAAACTAGCTCAGACAAGTGTGACGCCGAGAATAGGAAATGGCACTAACAGCCATAGACCAAATTCACCACAAGATGGCGGACGTAACCGACCTGCTGCACCTAATAAACAACAAATTTTGGAGATTCGCAAACCTACAGTTTTGAAAAACCCCATCTCTAACGCCCCAGAGGCGTCGGTTGCTATCAATACAGTTGCTTCTGAAGTCAATCCTCCTTCACCCCCTAAGTCCATAGCTCCCCCTGTCTCACCCATGAAGCCGACGGCACCAATTCGATCTGTACCCCGGAATCAGTCTGAGACCACACTTGAAC
>NZ_QMEB01000067.1 GCF_012912135.1 Brasilonema bromeliae SPC951
GATTATGGTGGGGGCGAGGAGCCGAATTAATCAATTCAAAAAAAGAGTTATTATTTTGATAGCGCAGCGTGCCCGTAGGGCATACTTTGAATTCAAAAAAGGTCAATAGATAACTGAAACCACTACTATAGCAATCCTAAATCATTACCAGTCGCGACAATTCGACGTAGGAATTGCATCCTTCTTTGTAGGTTGCCTAAAGGGCATATTTAAAATTTTGAATTGCTGATGTCTCCTCCTTTGCGGAAGAACTGCTGCAGAATTTCTCCTGGCTTGCGATCCCAGGTATCAATATGCTCGTAAATTAAACCCTCTTTATTAAGTTTGTAAGTTGAGTAGCCATTGAAAAACACTCCAGCTTTCCAAGGAACGCGCAAAACGCCCCTGACTGTCCACTTCGCCAAAATTATGTCTTCGGCTGACTGATAGACTTCGTGTAAATCAAAGTAGATTGTCGTAAAAAATAATCGAGCGTGAAATCGCAAAGTCCAAAAGATAATGCGATAGTTCAATTTTCCTTTAAATTTATTGACTGGGTCTTGAAAGTAAATATCTTGCGTGTAGATGTCGTAAGAAATATCCTTTTGAAAAAGTGTTGGTAAATCGTTTTTAAGAGTTTCAATATCTTTTTCCACCTGCAATTGATATTCCATGCGATCGCTCCGAAAAAATGAGTTTTGTTGCTGTTCAAGTCATCTGTATGCCCCTATGGAAAAAACTTTCTCCCCCTGCAACGCCTGCTTTGGGAGCATTACAAGCGTGTCATTCGTTTCTAGACACAAGGGTGGATATGCCCATTGGCTATGGCGGGTTAATTTAGCGTGTACCTACAGGTTGAACCTCTCTCGCTAAACCAATATGTGCTAACGATAGTGAGATATCCTTATACTTTATCCCAGCGAAAGCCCACTGAAGCTCAAGTGTTCCCACCCAGAAGCGTGCCCGGTCGATAACTTCCGGTAACATTGGATAGTCGCTTTCCATACGTCGCACAATTCCTTCACCGTAATTTCCGAGTTGCACAGCAATATCGCAAGCTGGGTCGCCTAAACCAGCAGTACCAAAATCGATAACACCACTAATGCTTTCTGACACAGAGTCAAACAGGATATGATACACAGCCTTATCGCCATCAATAAGTACGGGCGTGTAACTCAGGTCAAGTTCGCCTGTAATTACGGGCGCAAACAATTCATGTATCCAAGTTTGCTGATGACGCCACAAGTGTGGAAAAAGAGTTTCCTGAACTTGCTCGTACAACTCCAACCAATCTTCACGGGAACGCGCAGCACCAGAGGAAGGCACCTCAGCATTAACTAAAACTTCATTTGGGATGCTGTGCAATTGTTGGTGAAATCTGGCTAGTTGGGAGATGATACGCGCTTGTGATGCTTCACTCAGCTTCAGCAGAGTGTTACGCGAAAGCGGTTCACCTTTAATAAATCTGTAGCTGACAAAGCCAACTTCTTGGTGTTCAAAGTGTGGAACCCGCAAATCAACATAGTTTCGCACCACTTCCAACACCATTACTTCATGGGAAAGAACCTCTTTTCCCCAGTCATCTTTAGCAAAGCGACATACAAGGTCATGATTAACAACTACCAACACGTTAACCATGCCATCTTGATTAAAGTCCAGATGCTCAAAAGATATATTAGGGTAGACAGCACGAATTTTTTCGAGATACTCAGAAGGAATATTCACAGTAACTCCTAATGTCATTACAACAAACAATGAGAATTAGTCGGACATTTAGCCCGATTGCAGCGACTTAACTAATTTGCGTGTTTGTTGTATCAACGTATCACTGTGATTTAACTCCCTAGAACATCGCTACAGATAAGTCTATCGCCATTTTACTACTGGCTGCTGCTTCTTGATTAAAAAAGATTTTTTAAAAACCTCAGTAACCGCTGCCCAATAGATAATGATATTTTCTTGCTTACTCTACCTTGATTCAAATCTTCTAGAGAAGGAAATGCAGCAGATTGAGCATAAGGACTTTTTCGCAACACCTCAGCTAAGGCGTTGTTTTCTTCTCGCAAACCTTCGTAGAAAAAGAAAACTTCCCCAGAAATCCCACAAGTACGGTTATACTCAATAGCTTGCAACAGGTCCTCTGAACTTATCCGGTAAGAACCAACTTTCATCAGAATTCCTGGTGCTAACTTCGAGAGAGTAGAATCCGTAAATTGCTCGTTTACTAATTTATCAATAATACTTTTATAAGTGAAGAAATCACGGCGATAGATTTGGGGATGGATAATATCTACCAGCCCTCGTTGCAACCAAGTAGGAGAGTCTTGCAGGTATTCTTTATATGCCCAGTCATGAATATTCGGAGTTATTGATATTAACAGGTTAGAATTAATCGCTTTGACTTCTTGATAGAGGCGGGCAAGAAATTCAGTGAGAATATCAGCACGCCACTGCAACCAGCTTCCATCCTTAAAGTTTTTTGGTGGATCCTCACCAAACTGCTGACGATAGCGTTCCAGAGTTCCCCTGTCATAACCACCTTCACTGGGCAATGCAGGCAAGCGGTCATCACCTTGGATGCCATCTACATCGTAATTTTTTACGACTTCCAATATTATATTTAACATGAAACTTTGAACTTCTGAATCAAGGGCATTCAGCCACTCAAAGCCATTTTTTTTCAGCAAGTTACCCTCACAATCACGGGCAGCCCATTCAGGTTTTTTTGCCAGCAGTTGTCCACCATTTAAATTGTAGGAACTGGCGAATCCATATTCAAACCAAGGAATGATTTTTAACCCAACTCGCCGCGCCTCTGTAACGACTTCCGCCAAGGGATCGCGTCCTACAAACTGTGGATTGATTTCTGTATCAAAGGTTTGACGCATCAATTGACTTGGATACATTGTCGCCCCCTGATTCCAGACAACAGGGAAGACAACATTAAATCCTGTCTGGGCGAGGAAATCCATAGCTGACGCAATGTTTTCTCGGGAATGGAAAACTTTGCTATCTGTTGTAGTTAGCCAGACACCGCGTATTTCTACTCTTGCCATGCACTTTTCAACGTGTGACTACCTGACGATACCGTGCCTGAATCACCATGTAAACACCATAGGCAATTAAACCCAGCGCCACGATACCCAAAAGCCAAGGACCTAATGGTTGTTGTGCTAGCGTCTGTAACACCTCACCTAAACCTCCTGCTTGACTAGCGTCAGACTGAGTTGCTGCTTGAATCAAAAACCAGCCAGTAATACAGAAGACTATCCCTCGGGCTACTAAACCAAATCTAGAAATACCCATTACCAACTTGCGTTCTGAATCGTCCAATTCATTCAAGTTTAAGTTTCTCCGAAACTGACTACTAAAGGCTTGATAAAACTGGTAGAAACCCAAACCAATAACAAACGCCCCCGCAGCACCAACTAACCATTGACCAAAGGGTTGAGAAAGTAATCTTGCTGTCCAATCTTGTCTAGAGTTACTGTTACCACTGTTAGAACCAAGAATAATTTGCACAGCACTCAAAGCAATACCAGCATAGATCAAACCATTGATGACATAACCAACTCGCTGTACCAAACCTTTAGCATCTGTGCCTTTATTTTCTGGATCGTTTATTGCCTGTACAAAACGAAGAATTACGTATCCAATGAGTCCAATTGCCACTAAAGCTAGTAGAAACTCTCCAAATGGCTGATTGACAATTTCCCGGAGAGCGCCTTTAGTATCAGTGATTTTACCACCACTGCTAAATGCCGCCTGCGCTGCCAATAGTCCAACGATCGCGTAAACTATTCCTTTAGATATATAACCAAATCTAGCTAGTCTTTCAATCCATAAAGAATGATGATGTATTAGTTGCTGTGTCATAAGACTTGGATTTCATCATGGCTAAGTATTTAGCAGATTTTATCCCAAACATACATCTACCAAAAGAGGAATTATCAATTCTTAAATTAAGAATGGTTGAAGACTCATTTTATTTTCAAGTTTTTATTTCATATGGATAATTTTCAGATATTAGTTATTATTAATACTTGTATTGAGAGTCCCCTTATCTAACTAGAAGAGTATAAATTATGTCTGTACTAGAAGGTTCATGGCAGCACAAGTATATCACTGCAAACGGCGTTAGATTGCATTACGTTACTCAAGGGAATGGTCCTCTGATGGTAATGTTGCATGGATTTCCTGAGTTTTGGTACTCGTGGCGGCATCAAATACCAGAATTTGCCCGAAATTTTAAAGTTGTTGCCCTTGACTTGCGTGGCTATAACGATAGCGAAAAGCCTAAGAATCAGTCAGCTTATGTGATGGATGAATTTGTCAGAGATGTTGAGGGTCTTATTAAGGGATTGGGATACGAAAAATGTATTTTGGTGGGACATGATTGGGGTGGTGCGATCGCCTGGAATTTCGCTTACTCTCATCCCCAAATGGTAGAGCGTTTAATTGTACTTAATCTGCCTCATCCCGCTAAATTTGCCGAAGGCTTACGCACTCCTCAACAGTTGCTACGTAGCTGGTATATGTTCTTTTTTCAATTACCAGGAATACCGGAATTCCTCATACAATCTTTGGATTATCAACTCATTGAAACTGCTTTTCAAGGTATGGCAGTTAACAAAAGCGCTTTCACGCAAGCGGATATCAACGCTTACAAAGATGCTGCAGCCAAACGTGGTGCCCTGACAGCAATGTTGAACTATTACCGCAACATTTTTCAACAGAGAATAGTTAATCAAAATTGGGGCGTTTTGTCAGTACCAACGTTGATGATTTGGGGAGAAAACGATACTGCCCTTGGCAAGGAATTAACCTACGGCACTCAAGCTTACGTGAAAGATCTTCAAATCAAATATATTCCTAACTGTAGTCATTGGGTACAGCAGGAACAGCCTCAGTTAGTCAATCAGTACATACGAGAGTTTTTGGGAGAAAATTAGTTCATAGAACTAAACTCAACTCTGTCAGGCAGACGAAGAAATTAATGCTAGCCTGAAAGCTAGCAATTTTTGTCAAACCACCTGATAAACAAAACTAAGGCTTGCCCAATGATTCACATCCAACACATAGGAATCAGTCGCTGTAGTGTTCATATCCTTGACTGCACTGGCATTATGCAAATCTTGTAAAACAGCTTGTGCGACTTCTAGGGGGTTTCTCAAGGGCTGAATGCGGTGTTGTTCTGCTTGGGGATACTTAGCAGCTTCTAAAGCAGCAAGGGACAGGGTAAAAGGTGCAGTACTAAAAATAAGTTGGGTTTCACTTAAGGAAGTTGGTGCTTGCACAACCCATTCAAAACCTGAAGTCGTTTGTGGTACTGTCAAAGTCTCCCCTGGGGAGACGACTATATCTTTGAGAAGTAGTTTGACTTGCGATGAGTCTGGTTGAGTATCCTTGTACCAGGGAAGCAGGGCGATCGCAGTTCTACTGCTATTTAATGCTAGTAGCATCAGATAAACAGGGCGATCGCTCTTGTTTTCCACTCGATACTGTATCTTACTGCCAAGGCTGACAGTGGGAATATCACCAAGTTCAGGATTGAATGACTTCTTGTTTGATGTTTCAGTGCTTTGAGTTCGCACAGTTTCTCGTTGTATGAGGGAACGAGGTGTTAGAGGGCTGATTACCTCTAATGTTGCCCTAATCCCCAAGCGAGAAGATCCTGTATTTTCTGTTAGTCCCCATAATTTTGCCGCCAGTAAAGTTCCTAATTTTGGTTTTAACCGCTGTGCAGCCACCTTCACTGCATCTCCTGCTTCTCCAGCAGTGTTTGGAATCAACTCACCACCAACAGAAAATAAACCGTAAGGACTGGGAGAAACGGTTGTAGAGTTTGTCGCTGCTACATCTTTGTTGTTCGCTTCAGGTACTCTCCCAAACACATAATCTGCTGGTTGTTCTCCGGTGACTACAGTTAATAAATGGGTGGCGGTTGCAAAAGCACTTGTTGCATCTACTCGTTCAATTCTTTCGAGTCCATTCAAGGCGATTGTTAAACCAATATTTCGGGGTATCACTCGCACAGTTTCCTGAACAAGTTGTCCGACTTGGGGAGAAGTTGTACCATCAGAACTAAAAATTTGCGCTTTTGCTGTTAACCCAACACGCGATTTCAAAACCAGCTGTATATTCGATCCTTCTTTTGTAATGAGCGTGAGTCGTGAATTGACTCCGTAGTATTCTAGTACTTGTGCAGGTAATCCTCCCAGCCACAGTAAAATTGTTTTCCCATCATCCTCAACTCCTGTAACCACTCCTTCTGCACAAGTGCTGTCTGGGAGCAAAATATCTCCAATCGGTGTACGAGAAAGCTGATTTTTGCTATCTAGCAATAAACCTGGCTGCTGTTTGGTACCACCCAACTGCTGAATAGAACCTCCCACATGAGACAAACAGACTCGAATTGTTGTTGCTGGTGTGGCTTCCCATAAGTACTGAGTTAAGGCATAGGTAAATAATCCAGCACTAAAACCAGACAACTGTCCCTCCCTTGCCAATTCCTTGGGGGTAGAGGTTGCGCAAAGCACAATCACTGACTCTTCACTAGAGACTTTTTCTTGTAGCTGTTTTTGCAACTCAAGTTCTTCTGGTAACAGGATAGCTTGTTCTGGTTCTGGGAGGGCGCGAATTCGCAGGTTTGTTGGTAAAGAGTTGGAGTTGGTGTAGTAGCTTGTATCTAACACTGCTGCTACATGGTTTGTGGCAAGCGATCGCAACATGAGCAACAGTGTTTCTTCTAATAAATAGTTGACTTTTTTACTTTCTTGTACATCTGTCTCATTAAATAGAACAAGAGCGTTTTGCTCTGTTTCTTGCATTTCCAATTTGACACGAGTGCCATAGCCACTATAGTGGAAGAAAACGACATCATCAGGTTTAGCTTGCTTAACCAGATGCTCGAAAAAAGTCGTCTCAATGGCTTTTCTTGTGGCTTGTTCATTAGTTAACGAGATAATATCAGACGGATGGAAACCAAAGCGGTGAATCAAAAGTTCCCTTTGTAGTTCCACATCAGTTAGACAACCGCTCAAAGCTGGAGATTGTGGGTACTGATTGATGCCAACTAATAAAGCCAACTTACGCGGTGCAGATTGTGCAAAAGCTTGATAGTTGCTGCTCAAGAATGTCAACCACCCAGTTTCAATCGCACTCAACACTGCGAATATAGAGCCAAAACTTTGTAAAAACGTTCGCCGCTTCATAAGTTAAATTAATAATCAGCCCTCAGTCTATCAGGTATAGCTTAAAGGGCTGAGGTCTGGGTGTAAAGCAACCTTTTACACTTTACTATCTGCCTTTTGTGTGCTTTAAATCTCGTAAGTATGAACTGCTACTCGCATTGCCCGTGCCAATTCTGCCGCCACCTCTGGACGAGAAAATTCTGGTGGAGGTAACTCGCCTCGGCGCAGCATTTCCCGCACTTTTGTTCCTGAAAGATGAATGCGCTCTTCTGGAAGACAAGGACTTGTTTTATCTGTCGCCATTTGCTGGGTACACGTGCAGTAAAAGGCGTGTTCAAACATCATCGGTACAATGCCCAGTTCTTCAGGCTTAAACTCATAAAAGATGTGCTGAGCATCATAAGTGCCGTAGTAATTCCCTACGCCAGCATGATCCCGCCCGACGATAAAGTGAGTGCAACCGTAGTTCTTGCGAATCAAAGCATGGAAAATTGCCTCCCGAGGACCAGCATAACGCATAGCCGAGGGATTAATTGCTAAAAGGACGCGGTTACGTGGGTAGTATTTTTCCATCAAAATTTCGTAACAGCGCATTCGCACATCTGCGGGAATGTCATCTTCTTTCGTCGCCCCAACCAATGGGTGCAAAAATAGACCATCCACAATTTCTAGGGCGCACTTTTGGATATATTCATGAGCGCGGTGGATCGGATTGCGAGTTTGGAACCCAACAATAGTTTTCCAGCCCAGTTCCTGAAACACCTGCCGAGACTCGACGGGATCAACTTGGTATTTTGGAAACAGAGGATGAGGCTCGCGTTCTAATAACCACACATCACCTGCTAAATTTACAGAACCTTGATTATAAACCACCTGTACACCAGGATGCTTTGAATCATTGGTTCGATAAACATGAACCGCTTCACGAGTCTTGTCGTAGTGATATTTTTGTGTTAGCTCTAATACGCCGATATATTGACCAGCGGGATTATCCAAGCGGACTAAATCACCTTCTTTTAAAGAGGCGGCGACTTGCTCACCAACCGAAAGTGTAACAGGAATTGACCAAACAGTACCGTTGGCGAGCCGCATTTGAGCAACAACGCCGTTATAATCCTCCTGGTTCAGAAAACCAGTTAGTGGACTAAAACCACCAATTGCAATCATTTGCAAATCTGATACTGCTCGTTCATCAAGTTGAACTCGCGGTAGAAAGTCGGCTTTTGAGAGAAATACTTGTTTTTGCTCAGGTGTAGCGATGCGATTCACCAATTGCCCACCGTGAGGGGCTATGCCATCGTAATGATAACTCAAGGCTGTCCTTTGTTTGCGATAACTACATTTTTTCTTAATCTATGTATTAACTTATCATTTTCCGTTTCGCAGATTCTTAAAAAAGTTTCTGAAATTGGTGTACTATTTTATTTAGATCAGCTTATTAGCGGCATACGTAAAAAATAGGGAACAGAGAACAGGGAACAGAGAACAGGGAACAGAGAACAGGGAACAGGGAACAGGGAACAGGGAACAGGGAACAGGGAACAGGGAACTCTTAACGCTTAACTCTTAACAGACAACTATTAACGCTTAACTCTTAATAGAGAAGAAGGAAGAAAAGTGTACCTAGCTGAGAAAAAATTTTTGGAGGAGTCCTAGTTGAGACTCAGAAGTAGCAAGGAAATTTTGATGAGCGTTAAGCGAAGCTCTACCGAAGGTAATCGCTTCTCCCTATTCTGACTAAAAGAGAGTCAATCCCATATCATTTTTTGAGACCACTGCTGTCGGATGTAAAGGCGATTCGATAAACTATATTATTATGGTTAGCAAAAATGTTTATCGCAGACAGAGAAATAATTTTATGTATTGACGAAACGGCACTTTCCAAAAAAGGGAAGTTTACAGATTATGTTGCACGTCAATAACTATTTCTCTATTAATTCTTTCGCAAACTAAAGTTCAAAAATTTCCCAGACGTAAATAGTTGACATCCAACGACTAACAAAGCACAGGATGCGAGGATAGCCAAAAGAGATGCTGGTACAAAGGCATTGCCATTAAAAAACATGACTGTAATTCCTAATGCCATCAAAGACCATGCTAAATGACGGAATGCATGACGACAGATAAGGACTACAACCCCTACTGCACATGAAAGTACACCTGGAATGCGCACAGAATCAGCAATCTGAGTATTCGCTAAAATAAAAATTCCTGCTATCATCAATACCAAGCCAATGAGCTTAGTAAAAATCTCCATTCGAGATTGGTTTGTGTTCGCAACCAATTCAACCTGAATCACTGTGGGTGAATGATTCAGCATGGTATTATCAGAGTGAGTTGCTAATTCTTGTTCTTGTTTCTGTAGAAAGATAAATGTGAGCTTACCCCCATGACCTAGGTCTATCTTATCTCCAAACTTAAGTGGATAGCGCTTTGTTGGCTCTAGCTTGATATTATTGAGATATGTACCATTGACGCTGCCAACATCAACGAGATAGTAAGTACTTTTTTCGACATGAATCTCTGCATGGAGTCGAGAAGCAAAATTGGCATTTGGTAAGCCTGCAACATTAATCTCAGGCATAGTCTGATCTTTGGGCTTGCCAATGCGAATAACAGAAAAATTTTGCGCCAACTCAAGAGGAGTGTCGGTTTGAACATGAAAAAGTTCTAAACTCAGCTCTGTTGTCTGTGATCTGCCTGGGTTTTGCATGCCTTATCTTTAGGGAGCAATTTTTCAATCAATTACAATTACCTTGTTTGGTCGTTAAGATGCGTCAGGTGATAACTCTCGATTTATTGTCTTAATTTTAATACTTATATGAACTGTACAATATTATATTCGCTCAGGAACACTCTGCCGTCTTGTAGACGATAGATTCATAACAATTTTTTAAGAACCACTGTAGAAAACGGGAATAATTTACACTTTCTAGCACCACATTAAATAAATTTAATATGGCAAAAGTCCCTGCCTTAGGCGGCTGCAGTGTCAATTTTCCACTAGCAATCTCAAATAGGTGAGAACCAATTCTTTCGCCAAGTCATTCAGGGGAGATAAACCTTATTGTAGTCTTAAGTCGTCGGATATTTCCACAATACCTCTATACCCATCAATCCGCACTTTCTGACCATCTTGCAATAATGACATAGCATTTGTCACATCCATGATAGCAGGAATACCATACTCGCGAGCAATGATTGCCCCGTGGGAAAGTCGTCCACCCGCTTCAGCAATCAACCCTCCAGCCCTAACGAGTAGAGGTGCCCAACCGGAATCTGTATAAGGTACAACCAGGATGACGTCTCGGTCAATATCCGCAACACTCTGTAAATTCCGCAACACCTTAATCCGTCCTTCTGCTTGTCCAGGGCTGGCAGGAATGCCTTGTAAAACACGGTTAGGAGAAGGAATTGCAGTTTGCAAAGAAAATGGGGGAGGATTATTGCCGTAAACTAAAAGGGGTACTGGATTTCGCTGATTATCTTGTGCAAATTGTGTGCGCCTCAGTTGTACTAAACCCTGCAACTGTTGGATAAAAGCAGGTTCAAAACTTTCAGCAAGACGCCGTACTTCCTCAAACTCTAAGAAAAAGATATCTCCTGGTTGTTTAAGTAAGCCCGACTTTAACCAAACCTGTTCCAACGCTACAAAACACCAGCGCAACTCAGCTAAAAGTCGAGAATATACCTCTGTGACTCGCCCTTTAAGATGCACACGCTTTTGGACAAACCCTCTCTTCTTTTTCCTTCTACACTTTTGGTGTTTAAGCGGTTCATTTGTCTGCATAAACTGTACAAACAACTGCTTAACCGCCTCTGATTCTTCTTTCCAAGTGGGAACAGCAATATCAGTTCCCACTTCGCTCAAATAACCGTAACACTCAAGCAATTTGTCGAACTTGTTTACAATTTCTTGCCCTCCGGGGGTTCGTCTTAACTGCTCAAACACTTTATCTGGGTTAAACTCAGGTAAGATCTGCCTAGCATTTATGGCTAAATCTTGAATGGCTCGCAACGCCGCTACCTCTGGCGTCCGACTGTTATCAAGATCCCCATCCTTCACCCGAAATATCGCTTGTCGCAACGCCGCACTCAACGGAGCTAATATACTGTAGTACGTTGCACGACGAAGTAACTCCAGAATAAAGTTAATTCTTGCCAACAGCCTTGCTGGATCGAAGTTTTCTACGGGTTCCTTAGCTAACTGAGACAAAGCCGGAACAAACCGCTTGCGATTATCCCTGTTGAAATCCAGTGTGAGAGAAAACTCCCGCAACAGCAAACGCACTAAACCAGGAAAATTCCGCAACGTGCTTTCTATAGGAGGCTGACTCATTTTTGCTCCCCTAGTTAAAAACTCCAAGCTTTCAGGGGGTAAACCCATGCGGCGGAAAATTTCTCCTATTAGGGTGGCATTAAAGTAAGATATAGAATAGTGTAATGTCGCTGTTTGGTTAAAATCCAACCCGACAGAGCGTTCACCCAACACCAAAGCAAAAATTTCTCCCCAGACGCCACAAGTTAAAGGACGATTAATCGACCAAGTTAATGGGTGAATCAGTCCAGGAATCACCTCCGCAGCAATTTTGCGCGTCCATATAGGTAGTAAGGTGGTTATGGGTCGAGTTTGCAATGTCCAAAGAGTTTGACCATCGTATGTCCACTCAATATCTTGAGGAATACCGTGGTAACGTTCTTCCAGATGTCGAGATAGATATGCGACTTGCTTGATTAATATTGGTGGTACATTTCCCTCACCCTCTAATTGAATAGAAGTGAAATTATCTGTCTCAACTACATAAGCGCGATACTGTTCAGGCGTTACTCGTCCAGAAACGACACCCGTGGCGTTTCCTGGCAAAGCTTCAATGATGATCGCATCTCCTTGTTTGGTAATGGGATCACGAGTAAAAGCAACGCCAGAATAGACACCTTGGACTTGTTGTTGAATCAACACCGCCATTGCATCAAAGGCGGCGCGTTCACCCGTATTTTGCCCAAAGTCCGTCTGCGACTTTGCTGCGTTCTTCTGGAATGGAGAATCCTGTTTTGAAACAACAGGCTTGGTAACAGTGCGATCGCGTCGATACTGTATTGCCCGTTCACTATTGTATGAGGCTCGACAGCGGGCGATCGCATCTCGCAACTCCTGTTTACTCGTCACATTCAAAACCGTTTCATACTGTCCTGCAGCGGAAGCAAGTTCTGTATCCTCTCCAATTGCTGAAGAACGTACCACAAACGGTAATAAATCTGAAGGTTGAAGCATTTCTATCAACGGTTCAGGGTTCTGGTACGGACCAATGATCCATCCCTTTGGAACTGGATAACCCCATCGTTTGACTTCGGCTAATCGAGCTGCCTTTTGTCCCACAAAAGCCGCCTCCAACTCATCATCTAAAGTGAGAATGCTTTGATTCCCGCGAAAAAATTTAAACGCTGCTTGTGAGTCGCTTTGTGCGTCTTCAACAGGAAGATTCAAATCATCAGGAATTTGTTTGTAAATCCAGCCAAGTAACCCAGCAAGAGCAGCCGCAGCCAAGATTCTTGCTGGGGCTTCAGGATGCAAGAGGGCTACAATTGCAGGAAATAGAACTAAAATTCCAAATTTTGCCAATTGCCTAGAGCGCACAACGGTAAAACTTACGCTGGCAAGCAATAACACAAAGATTGCCGCAAGTGGATCATGTACGCTAAATCCCCACACAGCGTTAGTCGTGCCAGCTCCTTTACCCGCCAAGAATCTACCTAATACTAAGCCAATCAGAGCAATCAATTCCCAAGCTGAACCCTCTCCAAAGAAAATACGAGCCAGCAAGACTGCAGCAATACCTTTGATCGCTTCTGAAAAAACAGCCAGAATTCCAACCAGTGTACCGCCGTGGTAAAAAGCAGATGAAACACTAATATTGCCTGTACCAATTTGTGCTAACTGCCGCCCTGTTGTAGCTTGAGTGAGCCAAGCTATGATTGGTAGCGCACCTAACAGCGGGCAGACAATGAAAACGACTACAATACCCCAAAGTTCTAACATTTTTGCTTTTGGATTTTAGATGTGTTTTCAATCTAAAATCTCAAACCTTAAATTTAATAATTATTTTTCTTCGTCATTACACCATAATGGTACACACTTGGCTGTGATGGAAATCGTCTTTGCCAATGTCTTTTACCACTTGCTCAATTAAACTTTCTCTGCTTTTGACTATTTAATATGATTTATAGTTCCAGTCATACCTGAGCAGAGCATTTACGCCCATACAGAAGCGCAAAATGATACTCAGGATGACTTGTTATGATACATCTAGCTCCCTGAAGTTGGGAGTTCCATTATGTAATTTAGTGAACTGCGTAGGCTGCTTGCAGTGCCCAAATGATCAGCGCCAAAATTGACCCTAGAAGCAGCACGGAAGAGATGGTGACTACTTTTGGGGAATCAGCGCCCTCAAACTTCATAATTCCTCGGTTTAAGTCGGACATAGCTTTGTAATCCTCCTTCTGTTACAGTGCTAACTTGCCCGTTTCGATTCTAGTCCTTATGTATGCATCTGATGCAAAGTTTATATTACAATTTTGTTTAAGCTTCGCAACAGTTTCATCGTTATAAATACTTATATTAATAGAGACATGGTCTTGTTTTAGACATTTTGATTACTGAATTCCTCACAGAAAATTGAATAAGTTAGAACGTGACAATTGTCAATTTTTTCAAAAAAACTACTGATAGCAGTTTGTATTTGGTTGCAATACACGCTCGAATTAAGTGAATAGGCATGAGCAATGCCCACCCTACAGCAGTACCAAGCCAGCGTTGTGTAGGAACATCTCCATTGACTGGCATTACGAGTGTAAAATATACGGAACTTAGAACAAACGGACTTAACAAGTGAAAGTGGTGCTGGTTATCAGTTTAGTCGTCGTGATCGGATTGTTTGTGATCATAGAGTTGGGATTAAGATTGCTGTTCGGGTTTGGCAATCCTCTAACATACATTCGGGATGAACAGATTGGTTATCTGTTAAGTCCTAACCAACGCACCCGTCGCTTTGGTCATCGTATTACAATTAATCAGTATTCGATGCGGAGTGAACCCATCGCCCAGACGCCTTCACCATCTACCCTGAGGGTGCTACTTTTAGGAGATTCTATTGCTAACGGTGGTTGGTGGACAGACCAAGATAATACAATTTCTAGTTTAATATCGCGCTTGTTAACTTCAGCAGTGAGTAGTAATTCTCAACAAGTAGAAGTGCTAAATGCTTCAGCCAACTCTTGGGGACCAAGAAATGAATTAGCCTATTTGGAAAAGTTTGGTAGTTTTGATGCTCAAGCACTTGTGCTACTCATTAACACCGATGATTTGTTTGCTACCGCTCCCACATCTTTACCCGTAGGATGCGATCGCAATTACCCCGACAAGAAACCACCTTTAGCATTAGCAGAAATCTTCCAACGTTATATATTCAAGCCAACCCCAATACCAGGAATAGAAGCAGTACAAAATGAAGGGGGCGATAGAGTTGGTTTTAATCTAGAGGCGATTGGCAAAATCCAAGCACTTGCGCTTCAAACCAATACTCAATTTCTTCTCGTCATGACTCCCTTACTCCGAGAAATTGGTGAACCTGGACCCCGCGATTACGAAGTTATAGCACGTAACCGCCTGAGTGAATTTTGTCAAGCCCAACAAATCACTTATTTAGATTTTTTACCAATATTTAACTCAAATCAAGACCCCAAAGCCTTGTATCAAGACCACATCCACCTTAACTTGCAGGGAAATCAGTTGGTGAGTGAGGTGATTTCGCGATCTGCGCTCTGCGCAGCAGCGTTTGCGCAGCGCCCCCTTAGGGGCTAGCTATCGCTACTTGAGTTACTGGGGCAAAAATAACTAATACTTTACAATTTACAATTTTTTGTAAAGAAATAAAAACAACGAAAGATAGATATGACGCCAAGTAAATATCTCGTAAAGTTAAGGAGGAGTGTATCTACGTCGGTCAAAGTTGCCCAATGGTTAAAGAATCTTTCCAAGAACTTCTGAACTTGAGCCAGCGCGTTGACGAAGCACAAACTCATAACTTGTCTGCTGAAAACTTTGCAGGAGAAGACCTTAGAGAGGCAAACCTTAGCGGTACCAACCTATTCAATGCTAACCTTAGTGGGGCAAATCTCAATAATGCCAAGCTTGACACTACTAATCTTAGTACTGCCAACCTTGCTAGTTCTGACCTCAGTGGTGCAAATCTCAGTGGCGCAAATCTCAACTTTGCTAACCTCAGTGATGCAAACCTCAGTGGTGCAAATCTCAGTGGTGCAAACCTCAGTGGTGCAAACCTCAGCTTTGCCAACCTCAGTAAAGCTGACCTGAATGGTGCAGATCTTAGTGGTGCGAACCTCAGACGTGCAGATCTCAAAAATAGCGATCTCAAAAACGTGAACTTGAGCCTAGCCAATCTCGACAGTGCCAACCTCAAAGGTGCTAATCTCAATGATGCCTATCTTGGCGGTATTCAGCTCACTGGTGCGAATCTCACTGGTGCGAATCTCACTGGTGCGAACCTCAACGTTTCTAACCTCAACGGTGCTAACCTCAGTAATGCTGACCTCCGCAGCGCCAACCTCAGCAACGCTTCTTTAAAGCTTACTAACCTCTATGGTGCCAAAATTAACGATTCAACGAAATTTGATGATCAGAGTTTAGATTGATACTCTCCGGGAAGCTACGGAGGTTCTTAAGATATCGGTTTATCGCTAAGATGAAGCAGTTCACTACGTACCCGGGCGTGGTGATGTATCATTACGTTGTTTCGGGCGTTTCAACTCATTGTCAAGAAAGGATTACTAGAATAAAATCATACAAAATATTGCGATAGCTGAAACAAAACAGTAGTCGCAATTATTACTCAGCTTTCACACTTGTTAGCTGTAGTGCTGACGTCCAGTCATTTAAACAGTACTTGTAAAGGAACTGATTCATTTCTGGAATAACAAGAAGTAATATTGTTGACTTTATCTAGAAAATCAAATCTTACAAAATTGAGGGTTAAGCAGAAAACCTATGCCTGAGGTTAAAGTTCCTACCATAACTAGCACGTATGACATTATTTGCTTCGGCGACGAAGTTCCTGGTATTCTAGCTCTAGTATGTGCGGCACGCGAATACAACCGTCAAAAAAATCAATATCCACGGACTTTGCTACTGTTGAAAGGAAATTCTAAATTAGGGCTTGGCGGTCATTTAGTACGTGGTGGATTGTCTTATCTTGACCGTTCTGTAGTTCCTGCTGCTATTCGTCAATCACGTAATTTGGACACTTTTGGTGATCCAGCGGCTATTTACAAGGAATTTTTGAAACGAGCTGGTGTAGCGTTTATTGCTCTCGATCCGGTTAAAGCTGATAGCGCTTTGCGAGCAATGTTGCAAGAGGTACGTGCAGATATTATTAGCGATATTGAAATTAAGTCCGTAATCAAAGAGGGACAGAAAATCACTGCTATTGAACTGACTAAAGGTGAAACCTATGCGGGCAAACAGTTTATTGACTGCACTGTGAATGCAGAGTTGGCGCAAGCGGCTGGAGTGAAAAAACTTAAGGGGTTTGAAACTTTTGGCTTACCTGACTCCGAACTAGCAGTGACTTTAGTCTTTGAAACTCAGGGGTTGAGTATTGAAAAACTCAAAAATGTAGAGTTTCAATATCTCAAACGCTTCACCAATAAAGCAGATACTGAAGCTCAAAAATGGTTAAATGTTGCCGCAGGAGGAGATCCAGCAAGAGCAGACGAGCTGAGAAAAGACCTGGTTGATTCCGCAGGCAAGCTGAAAACGATGTATGCAGGTCAAGATTACATCGACGTTCGCTCTAAAGCTCTCTCCATAGCTTACCATGCTTTCAGGGGTACTCCTGTTTCCCTACAGTCTAGTGGTACCATGCTTGACAACGGAAATATAGCAATTCTGTCTCAGGGAAGGTTATCTTGGAATGCACTGTTATATAAAGTTAATGCTGACCAAGCAGAAGCTTTAACACGCGCCAAATCCAAGCCAACATCAGACATGCTGCGTGAGATGGTATTTGTGAGAAAGTGGTTTGAAAGCATTGGCGCGAGTCAGGTGAAGTCTGTAGAAGAACTTTATATTCGTCATGCTGGTAATATTACAGGGGCAGTTGATCCTCTGAGTGGATCTGAGATGCTTGCAGGTGGTGTACCACAAAGTGAAGCTTTAGGAACTTTTGGGTACCATTTTGATATTCGTGGCGGTATCAATGGCTTAGATGAAAGGGCTGCTGGTAAAGGTTTTAACGATTTTGCATTTCTGAATCCGCCCTTGTTCAACATTGGTATTCGGCACGCCCTGGTTAAAAATGTACCCAACTTGGCTGTTATTAGTCCCGGTTCTGGATTTGTTGGCTATGCTTCTTCTGCTGGGAGAATTGTGGAATTCAACTGTGGTGTTGGGCAGGGAGTTGGAATTGCAGCAGGAATTGCGATCGCTCAAGGGCGTAACCTCGCTGAAATCTCTAACGCACAAGTGCGAACCATCTTGGCACAAACAGGAAAGCTATCTCAAATTTATGGTACGGACAATCCACTACTAGCAAGTAAGCTAGGCAGTTTTGAAAATCAAATGATTGCTTGAGCTTGCTCGCAATACCATATAGTAATCATAAAAAACCTCGCGAGAGCTTGGAACGAGCGTGGCTTTTAGCCCTGGGAGGAAAAGCGACACAGTGGGCTTTAGCTCACAGTCTCTGTTGTTGACTGGGTTATACTTTCGCTGTAAACTAGCGTCTCTAGCGAAATTTGTTTTATGTACCTGACGCAAAAGAACCAAATCAGAGAACTGAATAAGCCTGAATTTGTTGCTCTGCGCGAATTGTGCCGACTGAGTAAGAACCTCTACAATGTAGGTTTGTACACTGTGCGGCAATACTTTTTTCAGGAGCGTAAGCACTTGCGTTACGAGTCTGCATACCATTTGTGTAAGGTCAATGAGAACTATAAGCTTCTCAATACAGACATTGCACAGCAAACATTGAAGGTCGTAGACAGGACTTTTAAAAGCTTTTACGGATTGATAAGTGCGGTTAAGAATGGGAGTTATCAACAAAAAGTGAAGCTTCCCAACTACCTGTCCAAAGATGGATACTTCTTGCTGATAATTCCCAGAATTGTTGTCAAGGATGGGAAATTTCGAGTTCCAATGTCTAATGCTTTTAGAAAGCAGTATGGCGAAGTTTGGATTCCATTTCCCAAAAGACTTAACATCAATCAAATCAAGGAAGTAAGGATTCACCCAAAATATAATGCTAGATATTTTGAGGTTGAATTTATCAGCGAAGTAGAACCCGAGCCCGTAGAAGTTAAAAGTGATCGTGCTATTAGCATCGATTTGGGAGTTGATAATCTCGCTGCTTGTGTTGATACCAATGGGGCATCCTTTCTTGTGGATGGGAAACCAATTAAATCTATTAACCAGTGGTTCAACAAGCGTAACGCCCAACTGCAATCTATTAAAGATAAGCAGAATATTAATGGCATTACGAATCAACAAGTGAAACTCACGAGCCTTCGCAATAACCAAGTCCGAGATTACCTGAACAAGACAGCACGATTTATCGTGAACCACTGCATCACTAACGGTATTGCTAACTTGATTGTTGGGTACAACCCCGGCATCAAGCAAGAAATAAATATTGGTGGACGCAATAACCAAAACTTTGTCCAGATACCTTTTCACAGTTTGCGTTCTAAGTTGAAGGCGATGTGTGAAAGGTACGGGTTGAACTATCAAGAGCAAGAGGAATCTTACACCTCTAAAGCAAGCGCAATTGATGGTGATGAAATCCCTGTTTATGCCGACAATCCGAAAGAATACCAATTTTCTGGGATACGAATTAAACGCGGATTGTACAGAACAAAGGATGGACATTTGGTTAATGCGGATCTGAATGGTTCACTAAATATTGGTAGAAAAAGTAAGCACGATGGTTTTACCGGAGTGTCTAGGGCTGCGTTGACCCAGCCTAGAAGGATTAATCTTCTTAAATTGGAGAAGTGGAGAGCGACGGCACATACCGAGTTCGGAACAACTTCTTAGAATCTCCGTGGCTTTAGCCCGGAGAGTGTCAATTGAAAAGCACTGTAACTCAAAGAGCATTTTTGACAATGAGTCATACACAAGAAACTGGAATTCCAGGTGTGTTAGCAAAAAACACCAAAATCACTAAACTTGCCGATGGAATGTCCTTCTGCGAAGGTCCAGTTTGGGATAAAAAACATCATCGGCTCATTTTTAGTGACACTGGTGCAGATGAACATAGATGCTGGAGTGATGCTCAAGGGTTACAGACTTTTCGCAAGCCTAGCTATCAGCCAAACGGAAATGTTTTTGATTTGCAAGGCAGGCTTTTGACTTGCGAACACGAATCGAGAGCGATTAGCATGACCAACATAGATGGTCAGCGAACAATAGTGGTGGATAATTATGCAGGCAAGCACTTCAATTCACCAAATGACTTGGAAGTAAAATCTGATCAGACAATTTGGTTTAGCGATCCAACCTACGGTCTTGGTAACAGAACCAAGGAGATGGATTTTCAGGGCGTTTTTCGTTTCGACCCCAAAGCAAATAAGCTGACATTAATTGCTGATGATTTGAGTATGCCAAATGGCATCGCTTTTTCTCCGGATGAAAAGAAGCTTTATGTTGGAGATTCAGCAGAGGATAAGCGACAAATACGCGCATTCACGGTGAACCCAGACGGAACGGTTTCCGGTGGCGAAGTGCTATGCACGACTGAGAACCCAATTTGGGGTCCAGACGGAGTTGACGTAGATGCAAATGGAAATATCTACACAGGTTGTGGTGATGGCGTAAATATTTTTTCTCCAGCAGGTTTGCTGCTAGGCAAGATATTAACTGAGGCTCCAATCTCAAACTTTGCCTTTGGCGGAAATGATGGCAAAATGCTGTTTATGACTAGTGAACACGCTTTATATCGAGTTAATTTGCTAGTAGCAGGTGCTGTCAAACGATGGTGATTTCGGTAGAAAGTAAGGAAATTTACCTTCATTAAGTGCTATTACTGTTTTTTGCTTTTCTTACAGTTGATAGCCTTTTTTAATTCGTAGAATTCACGTTGTTGTACGGAGTGTGCTGTTATCTAATCCTACACCATACTTCAAGATAATTCCGGAAAAATCTATACATGAGTACTGAATTGCTCTCCTAGTCGTTACGGTTCGGTTTTTGTTGATAGTGCTAGTTTCATGCGATCGCACCTCTTGCTTATTTTGCATAGCCTAGCACTGCGGTTGTTGATTACGTTCACAGCGTCACGGCTTCGCTAGCTGAATGCCTGAATGTGCTACTGGGTAAGCGTTTCATCGGTGTCAAGAGGGTTACATTTAACCCTCTTGACCAATGTAGCGAAAAACGCGACCGACCATCTCTAAAGTGGCTCTGGATAAGCATTAGAGCAATGTGGCGACAAACGCCGACATCAAAACATTTTTATGTCGAGATCATAGTTTCAATCTCTTCGTGGGGTATTAGTAGGCGGAAAGTTTTTTAATGCTGGTAACAACTTCCATCTCATTACCCCAACGAAGAAGTCTGAATGGCTTGTTTCAATTTCCTTACGGCGAAGTAAATAATTTCAACTCTCTCTGTGTCCTCTGCGCCCACCGCGAACTTTGCGGGAGGAACATCCACACCGCAAATTCGCTCTCTGCGGTTTTTTTATCACTCAGATGCTACCGGATTTGATATAAAACGGAATGCCCATTTTAGTTTGGGGTGATTGCACTGAGGGGTGTCTCCCCTCGGTACGAATTCTGTTTACTCGCATATAAAAATTACATCAGGGTGCATGAGTCCAATTCATTAAGTGAAAGTCACTCTTTGTTTTGGTTTCTCGTATGAAAAAGCTAAGGTTCTTGAGTAATTACTTAAACGAGTAATTACTCAATCCACATCAACTGGAGTGCGGAAGGTGGGTTTCACAAGTTCGTAGCGTTATTGAGCCTCTTGAAGCTTTACCAGTAAGTGATTCAGTTCGTCACGGATTTATGAAATCCTGTACTAAGCCCCCTTTTTATATAACTCTGACGTGAGTTCGACGGTTAGAAAAAGGCAAAAAATTTGCCTGCACTACCTCCTGCCATTTTTTAGTTCCGTCGAACTCACGTTAACTCTGTTAGGGGGTCTTAACAAAACTAAACACCACTAACTGAACTGTATTGATTTTTATCAAAGTAAGGCAGGTTGCATAACTTGTCAAAAGCCACTGTATTTATCTTCAGAGGTTTTTGGAGCAAGTTTATGCGAATCTACTGGAAGCCGATTATTTGTGAGGTGATATTAGAAATTCTGCTAGAACTAGCCCCAGGAAGCTTTGACATGATGGCGACTATTAGCGAGTATTTGGTGGAATCGACTTGGGAAGCTAGCAGAACTTCAATTCAACTAGTTTTGGGAATGAATTCCCAAGTAGCTTTCCACTAATCTCTCTAAAAGGAGTAAGTGCCATCTGCTCCTCAAAACACTTACTTTACAAGACTTGCAGACAAATTTTGTTTTTCCCCAAAATGAGCTACTAACTACAAAATTTTTTACAATCTTGAATCTACAGGTTCGCTCTCCATCGCCAAAATCCCAAAAACGCACTCATGCACACGACGCAAAGGAACACGGTTAACAAATCGCTCCAAAGCCTCGACACCCAAAGCAAACTCCCGCATCGCCAAAGACCGCTTGACAGATAGTCCTCGTTGACGTAAATGTCAATTGTATTATTTAACCATTCTGCTTCTAAAACGGGTGTGTGACGGCGCACGACATGAGAACCAAATTGGCGGTTTGGTCGTTGTTGGTTACGTTGGTGACACAGTTGTTCTGGTAAATTGAGGGCGATTGCCTACGGCAGAGCTACGCTTAACGCCACTGAAAAACAATGATACTGCCGTGCTAATGCCACCAATGCTTTACGGTCTTCTGGCTGGACGTTAGTAGCATCTATGACTGTTAGTCTACCTGCTGCCAGTCGCTTGGCAGTAATATAGTGCAGCACATCAAACGCATCACCAGAAGCAGATTGATTATTTTCATCATCAGACACTAAGCCGCGACAAAAATCTGAAGATAAAATTTCAAACGGTGCAAAGTGATTGTGGGCAAATGTTGATTTCCCGGAACCGGAAGCACCGATGAGGACAACTAAGGAAAGTTCAGGAAAAGTTATTTTCATCTCACTTATAAAAACTTTTGTGATTATGTTGCTTAAATTTGATGGCTAAACACCCCCATCTGCGTCGGAGAACCTACTTCTGGATCTTCCTCTCCTATCGCTTGAAATTTCACAGCGTAGCCGAAGCGTTCTGCAACTTGTTTTGCCCAAGTTTGGAATTCTTGGCGTGTCCATTCAAAGCGGTGATCTCTATGTCGCAGTTTTCCAGCAGGTAACTTCTCAAATCTGACGTTGTATTCAATATTGGGTGTTGTTACAATCACAGTTTTGGGTTGAGCAAATTCAAACAACACGCGCTCAAAAACAGCAAAGCGCGGTAAGTCGAGATGTTCAATCACCTCAATAACTGTAGCAGCATCGTATCCTGTAAAACGTTTATCTTGGTAAGTGAGTGCGCCTTGAATGAGTTGTAGGCGTTCTAATTGGGTACGAGGTAAGTGCAGGCGATCTAATCTCTCTTGTGCGACTTCCAATGAACGGTAGGAAACATCAACACCAGTTACTTGCTCAAAAAAGCTATCTTTAACCAGAGTTCGTAATAAATTCCCTTGAGCACAACCTAAATCAATCACTCGTTTTGCGCCGCTTTCTTTTAAAGTAGTAACAACAGCATTTAACCGCTGCTGATTTAGACTAATGGGCTTTTCTACAGCTGCTTCTTCTTCTGCATGGTTTTCTTGGGTACTGTCTGGATCAAGTTCGTCTTCCTCTGCAAGTTGTGCTAAAGCAGTGCGAGTCAGACGATGTAGTCTTTTGAGGTAACGACGAGTAATTGCTTCCCGTGCTGGATGTTCAGTTAACCAACCCTCTCCATGACGCAACAGCTTTTCGATTTCTTCATCACCTACCCAATAGTGTTTATCGTCATCTAAGACGGGAATCAAAACGTACAGATGACTCAACAACTCAGCAAGGGGAAGGGTATGCTGCAGTTCTACAGTGTAGTACTGGCTTTGTCCCCAGTCAGGAAATGTCTCATCTAGAGCGTGATTTTGAGCAGTGACAGTGTAACCCAATGGTTCAAAAAGCTGTCGTAGAAATCCTTCACCACCTCGACAAGGTAAAACAGACAATTTCGCAACCAGAGGGACGGGAGTTTGTACCAATTCAGGTTTATCTTTACAACGCCCTGCAAGTGCAGTACTAAAAACTTGGGCGATCGCCACACTTAAAAATGAAGAAGCAACATAAGGGCGATCATTCACATATTGTTCTAAATTTGCACTACGTCCGCGCACTAACTTCACTGGATCAATATCCAAAAGTAGTGTCGCAGTGCATCGTTGCTCATTTGCTTCTGGATAGAAAATGTGCGCTTGTCCAAAGGAAAGAGGAAAAGACTGACAACGATCTGGGTGTTTATGCAGTAAGTACCCTAAATCTGTAGCTGGATAATATGTGGTTGTAATCGACAGTAGCATTCACAATAAACAGAGGTTTACTCTCGGTAGAATAATCATGACTACTGCTCAATAGCTCGTGATTACGGAAAAGATTTATTTAATGCTGCCATAGCACTTTTTACTTAATATTTCTTAACAGATTCTTTTGAAAATAAGAATATTTTGTTTGGCTGAATATTTGTGATACGCTAGCTTATTTTCCTGTTTGTCTTTCTATAACTTGTATATAGAATTAAACACTCTAGATCATTAGGGAGCATCTTGTGAATATCGACACTGATCGCGGTAGCGGCAGGTTTTTCCTGTAAAATTTCTGTTAATCTTGAACCTACACACCAAACTTTTTGTTAAGACTGCAAGTGAGGAGTGAAGTGTGTAGTTATGGTGAGGATTGTGATACTTTCTCTACACCCGTAAAGGCGCAATCCATTGTACCTCTAACCTTACACCTTACATTCTTTAAAGACGTTAATTTTCGTTTCATTGTGTAAATCCCGTTCATCGAAATCGAAAATTTGGGTCTGAAACCCCGTCCTTCTAGGACGGCTTTTACTGTTATAATTAGATAAGCCACAAAGCGCCATTATTGGTGGGTAAAACTCAAGCGTGGCGGGACGTTCTAGTTAAAAGGCTTTTAACTGAAATAGTTAAATCGGTGCTAAGCACTCTAGTTCCAGCCCCCACAAGCAGAAACAATTGAGCGCAAGTGTTGCAATAAACATACAAAAGTAGACCCAATGGTAAGTTTACGTCTTGCCGGAGGGAGTAGGGGCAATTGACACCGCCCAGTGAACTGCCACCGATTTCGAGTAACCGGATTGGTGAAGTGGTTGTTCCGAGCAATGGCTAACAATTGTTAGTTACCTCCTCTTAAAGAATCCTCATGCCTTTTGGCCCAGGAGTGTCAACAATACCCCACCTACACAGCAACTAGGTGGGGTTGGGAACTGTAACTTAAAATCTGTAAATATCTGGACATAACTTCCGGAATGGGTACATAATGAAGTGTAGTCCTTACAAGTTGCACTTGAAATGG
>NZ_QMEB01000426.1 GCF_012912135.1 Brasilonema bromeliae SPC951
TAATAAACTGCTCTTAAAATGACATCCCTGTCTCCTCACAAAAAAGCCAAAGCCCTCAAACCCAGTAGCCGTCGCCCTGCTAAAGAACTCTGTAGCGAGTGTGGTCTGTGCGATACATACTATATTCATTATGTCAAGGAAGCCTGTGCTTTTATTAATCAGCAAATAGATAAACTCGAAGAACAAACGCACACTCGCTCTCGAAATTTCGACAATTCTGATGAATTGTACTTTGGTGTGCATCAAGACATGATGGCGGCGCGGAAAAAGCAGCCTGTTCCCGGTGCTCAATGGACAGGAATTGTTAGTACCATCGCCATCGAAATGCTGAATCGCGGTATTGTTGAGGGTGTCGTTTGTGTGCAAAACACCAAAGAAGACCGCTTTCAACCAATGCCCATCATTGCCCGTACCCCAGAGGAAATACTGGCAGCACGAGTCAATAAACCAACTCTCTCACCAAATTTATCCGTCTTGGAACAAGTGGAAAAATCAGGAATGAAGCGGCTATTGGTGATTGGTGTTGGTTGCCAAATTCAGGCATTACGAGCCGTCGAAAAACAACTAGGCTTAGAAAAACTTTACGTTTTAGGCACACCTTGTGTCGATAATGTCAACCGTGCAGGACTGCAAAAATTCTTGGAAACAACCAGCAAATCACCTGACACGGTAGTGCATTACGAATTCATGCAAGACTTCCGGGTTCATTTCAAACACGAAGATGGCTCAACCGAAACGGTGCCTTTCTTTGGACTAAAAACCAATAAACTTAAAGATGTATTTGCCCCCTCTTGCATGAGTTGCTTTGACTACGTTAATTCTCTGGCGGATTTGGTCGTAGGTTACATGGGGGCACCTTTTGGGTGGCAATGGATTGTTGTCAGAAATGAACAAGGTCAACAGATGCTGGACTTGGTGACAGACCAACTAGAAACTGGGCCAGTGATGTCAAAGGGCGATCGCACAGCCGCAGTCCAACAAAGCATACCCGCCTACGATAAAGGTGTCACCCTCCCCATGTGGGCGGCAAAATTAATGGGTGTCGTGATCGAAAAAATTGGTCCTAAAGGTTTAGAATACGCCCGTTTTTCAATTGATTCTCACTTTACCCGCAACTATTTGTATGTGAAGCGAAATCATCCGGAGAAATTAGACTCACACGTTCCAGAATTTGCCAAGCGTATCGTTGAGCAGTATAAGTTACCAGAGTAAAAAGACAAGAGTAGCCGACTCAGAACCTAGCTATAATTCTCGATAGTCTCTTACCCGAACAGCCTTAATGAGTTCACTAAAAGTGAGTTGCAATGGGTGATGAAGACGTAGAATTTGATCTGGGCAAAAACAATTCATCCTTATGGCAACAAAATTTCCAAAATTTAGCCAGGATCTAGCACAGGATCCGACGACG
>NZ_QMEB01000068.1 GCF_012912135.1 Brasilonema bromeliae SPC951
AATGATAAGTATACTTCGCCAATAGGCACACTACCACCTGTTGCCAGGGCAAGTGCACCAAATGGAAGCTCTCACCAACGGCTTGTTAGCATAATCACGAGTTGGCAGCACCTAAACTCAATTGTCTTGTCATATGTTGTAGTTCTGACTAATGGCTGAAGACGGGCGCTTGAGTGTCAGTTTAGAATTGTAATGAGCAATACTAAGTATTTTATTATACCACGTTTTTGTTCTGATTCCCACACAAATAATCATTTCTATGCCTGTGAGTGATGTTTGTTGTTATGGTTACTGCAATTGACTTGCTTAGAGGATGTCTCAAAAAAGGTGCGTCTTGTGTAGGAGATACGACACTCTGCAATGACAATGCGAACAGCATAACATTTTAGACTGACTTCAAGAGACATCCTCATTACAAGCAAATAAGTTGCAATTCATTTACAGCAGATTGCATCTTTATTGAGGTACACCTTTTCAACTCAAGAGCCAGATAATCAAGCAAATTTTACTTCTGACTTCTGACTTGGTGACCTATGCTGTAAGTTGCACGTTTACCAATTAGGCTAACCCTTTGTCATTAATCGTTTGTCTTTACAAAATGTAAAGCACAATCTTATAGAAAAAGAGTGCAATTGCGATGATTTTCATCATTACTATCATCTGAAATTTCGGTGATTTATACAAATCAATTGAAATGTACGTAAAGCAGATTGTATGAAATCAAAGGATATGTCAAAAAGAACGATTAACATACTACTTGTGGAGGATGACGAGGTTGATATGATGAATTTGAAACGGGCATTCAAAAAAGTTAAGGTCACAAATCCACTTTTTGTTGCTATCAATGGAATCGATTGGGAAATGATCAAGCGCCAAAAGTTCCTGCTAAGCGGTCCTTAATTTTGCTAGATTTGAATATGCTTAAAATGAAAGGGAACAGGGAAGAGCGAACAGGAAACAGGGAACAGAAACTGTATCTAGTTTCGCAAAAATAAAAAAAGAATTTCATAGTTATTAAATGTTGACTATGTTACTAACCAAGAGCAACTAGTAAATCTAAAATAAATTTATTTATTTACCTCTACTGTCAAAAAATAAGAAATCATAAAAATAAAAACAATGTATTTAATAGCGATGGCTAAAAGCAATGAAAGAGAAACTAAGAATTTTAATTGTAGATGATGACGAAGTAGACCGGATGGCAGTGTGTCGTGTTCTAACCAAAGCGGGCGTTGAAATGGAACTGTCTGAGGTAGGTGACGGCAAGGATGCGATCGCTCTTTTGAGTGATACTTTGTATGATTGTGTCTTTCTCGACTATCGTTTACCAGACCAAGACGGTTTAAGTCTACTCCAAAACCTGCGTTTAAACAATATCGAAGTGCCTGTTATCGTCCTGACAGATCAAGGAGATGAACAGATAGCAGTTGAACTTATGAAAGCAGGTGCTACCGATTATATATCCAAGTCGAGGTTATCATCGGAAATTTTGGTAAAAGTTTTGCGGAATGCTATCCGAGTTCACCGGGCAGAAATGCAAGTCGCCTTAGTTAATCAACAACTGCGCCAAAGCAATGAACTCCTGATTCGTCAAAACCAGGAACTGGAAGTACAGCGACAACATATAGAGTTACAAAACCTTAGACTCATCGAAGCATCACACCTCAAGTCGCAGTTTTTAGCAACAATATCTCATGAGTTGCGGACTCCAATGAATGCTATTATCGGGTTTTCTCAGTTGTTGTTGCGTCCTAAGTTTAGTCAACTAACACATCAGCAAAAAGATATGCTACAGCGTATCCTCAATAACGCTAAACACTTGCTGATGCTGCTGAATGAAGTTCTTGACTTTTCCAAGCTAGAGGCAGGAAGGTTAGATTTAAAACCACAAATATTTGATTTATCAAAGGTGGTCAGTGCTACTGTGGAAGAGATGCGTTCTCTAGCAGAGGAGAAAAATCTGTCTTTGTTAATTCAAATGGACTTGCAAAACTCTCTGGTGTTCAATGATCCAACACGTATACGGCAAATTTTAACCAACCTGCTTTCAAACGCTATCAAGTTTACAGAGTCTGGCGCAATAAAAGTTGAAGTGAAGGAACTGCCAGAAATAAGAGTCGAGATTGCAGTTCATGATACTGGTATAGGTATTGCTCGTGCCGATTTACAAAAGATTTTTGAACCTTTTCGACAAGTCGATCAAAGTATCACTCGCAAATATCCTGGTACAGGTCTGGGTTTGCCAATTATCAAAGCGTTGGTGCAAATGATGGATGGTAACATTAGCGTAGAAAGTCAGTTGGGTAATTATTCAGTTTTTCGGATTCAGCTACCACGTCAGATATCATCCTTGAGTCAACAAGGTTCAGATGGAACATCAAACTTTACTCATGCTTCAGCCAGAAAACATTTTTGGAAACAGCAAGCAATTCCTCGTTTTGCCCAAGAAGGTGCACACAGTCAGAGTAGAGATAGTTGATGTTCTCCCCCAAACTAAATAAAGTTTGGGGATTGTTGGGCTGATCCAGCCTGTGTACAAGTTTCGCTTGTTAAAATAATTAGTTATGCTAGCACAAGACAATTCTCAAGTAGAACATATACTTGCTGTTGATGATAATCCCGATAATCTCATCTTACTTGAAACGATTTTAGAGAGTGAAGGGTATAAAGTTGAGTTAGTCTCAAATGGTAGGAGTGCTCTCCAGCAAATTGCCCAAGCACCACCCGACTTGATTTTATTAGATGTCATGATGCCAGAAATGGATGGCTATGAGGTGACACGCCGCATTCGTCAGAATCGAGAAATATCATATATTCCTATACTGCTGATCACAGCCTACCATGATGCGAGTGTTGTCGAAGGTTTGGATGCAGGAGCAGATGATTTTATTCGCAAACCATTCGATCATGAAGAATTGCTGGCTAGAGTACGATCAATGCTGCGCCTCAAGCACAGTATTGATGAACAACGAAAAATGGCACGCCAACGAGAGGACTTTGTTTCACGTCTGACTCACGATTTGCGAACTCCCTTAGTAGCTGCAGATCGGATGCTTCATTTGTTTCATCAGGAAATGTTTTGTGCAATTTCGCCAGACATGAAAGAGGCGATATTCGCCATGATTCGCAGCAACCAGAACTTGTTAGAAATGGTGAATAACCTACTAGAAGTCTACCGCTTTGAGGCAGGAAAAAAGAATCTGCAACTTGAAAGCTGGAATATGCGGCAAATCGTAGAAGAAATTGTTCAAGAACTCACTCCTCTTGTGATTGAGAAGGGCTTAGCTATCAATATAGACTCCAGCAACTTAGATCAACAAGACGAAACGGCTGCTGTGGTTAAGGGCGATCGCTTAGAACTACGACGAGTCATAGCCAACCTAGTTGGAAATGCCATTAAATTTACAGATACAGGAAGTGTCAACATTCGTGTATCTGAAACACCCATTAAACCTGAAGGTAAAACTTGGGTGATCATTGAAGTCCAAGATACAGGATTCGGCATTGCCCCAGAAGATCAAGCTACAATCTTTGAGCGGTTTCGTCAAGGTAAAAATAAGCGTGCTGGCAGTGGCTTGGGTTTGCATCTGTCGCAGCGTATCATTGAATCACATAAGGGAAAAATTGACGTTTTTTCTGAACTTGGTAAGGGCAGTGTATTTACTGTACGTTTGCCAAAGCAAGCTTAAGTTGCTTGGATTCCTAAGTTGCTTACTCCCCGTGATCTGCAATGGCACTTTACGGGGGATATATATTAGGATTTATGCCTAGAGGTTAAGAAAAGGTTACAGAAACATTTCTAGACATTGATGGTAAATACTGCATTTGGATGGTGATTTTCAACAATCCTGACCAATATAATGCTCTCAATTGTTCGGGATTTCAGAGTTTACTACACTTGATAGTAAAGTTAGACTACTATTGACAACTCAAAAAGTCAACAGTGAAAATCGCTGGTATGTCAACATCAAATCTGAGTGACGCGTGAGAAGTTAAGTAACTCATAGCTCATAACATCACTTTTTGACTTGTCACTTGTGGTCTAAATATCTACAAAAAACAACAAGCACATGACTACACCAACACCAACTCGCGGTCAAGTAGAAAGAACATTAGCACAAGGTATTCAAGCCCTGTATCGTGACCAACTCGGTCATCAGCCTAGCAAAGTCACCTGTCAACTGTCAGACCAAAATGTAGTAGTTATCATAGAAAATTCTATCACTAAACCAGAGAAATTGCTGATTACAACAGGTCATGAAGAATTAGCTGAGGAAGTTCGGTCAGATTTGGATGATGCAATTAGGCCACAACTCAAGGCATTGATTGAAGAAACTTTGAATGTTACAGTGATAGAACTCTTAAGTGATGCCACATTACAGACTGGTCGTACTGGCATTATTGCTATTTTGACAGATTCACCGACTATCCGCACTCCTACACCTGAGTCTAACAAAGTTAGGACAACAACTTCATCTAATAGAAGTAACACTCCAAAATCCGCGTGATATGGTTAATCCTCACATAGATTATAAGCTAAATCTGGATTCAACTCCTGACAAAGGTAACGGCCAACGAGAGCTTCTAGGTCTTCTATCATGTAGGGTTTGCTGATGTAGTCGTTAAAACCTGCACTCAAAATGCGTTCTCTATCCTCTGTACTAGCCAATGCTGTCACCGCAATAACTACAATATGACTGGTTAGGGGTTCTTGTTTTAGAGAACGCACAATATCTATGCCACTAATACCTGGTAACAAAATATCTAGCAGTATCAAGTCTGGCTGATACTCTTTTGCAACAAGTGATGTTGTTGAACCATCGTTTTGACGAATAAGCTTACAACCCAGGGACTCAAGGGCATAGCTCAACAGCAGTAGGTTATCCTCATTATCTTCCACCGCTAATATTAAGGGTGGTTGAGAATTTTGCTTTTTTTGATGACTGAATAATTGTGCCTGCTCCATGTCTTCTCCAGAAGATTCATGTGAAACTCATCATCTGTTTTGAGAAAATAAACGAGGCACTCCGTAAGCGGTTAAGTAGCGCTCACATTAGACTGGCTCGTGTCTCAACTCTACTAAGTTGATTATCTTTGCTCACCCAATGAACTTTAAGGAAAGAATTTATTCAGCTAAAGAAGTGAGAATACACTTCCTAATTATAGGCAAAATGGATAAGAATGATAGCGAATAAATTATAAGCACTTAATATATTTAAGAATGATTTAACGTGATACCCTTGAATGTACATATCTGCATGGCAGTTTGTTATACAAAGTTCACCAAAACTTTTGGTGAGTATAGGGTTATAAGCGTATGGGTGTAGGTCGCAAAGCGTTACACCTCTGAGTCTCTTATTTTTCGTGTTGGTATAAAAATAAGAAAATTTTTATAGAGCCTTGACATATTTTGTAGTCAGTATGTAGTATATAAGTATCAATAAACAAAAACCGAAAATTTTTAAAGTGACTAGTACCGCTACGCGGAATTCAAAATTCGGAATATCTCCTCCACCAGACGCTCTTGCAACGGAATTCGGAATTACCTTTTGGCAAGGGTTTGGTGACATTTCCAATGGGTGATTTATTTATGCCGTACTGTACTAGTTTAGTAGGTCGGGCGCGGAAATAAAGCTACCATATTCTGCGGGAAGCATGCGTGGGACTTACGCGCTCTTGGCGTGTGCGTAGCTTCCACACAGAGGAGCAAAAAGCTTGTAATGTAAACATGGGTGAATTCCGCCGTTGCGCACTAGTCGCTTCTCAAGGTACAGTTCCTTTCAAGTGAGAAACGATAAAACTTTTGCCAAATCTCCCATATCAGGAGATCACAACTCCACCACTGCGGCACAACTGACAATATGGACTTTGAATACTATAGAAACGACGAAGGCACTCCTGCTAATAGTAACCGTCAAAGTTTACTAGCAAGTGGCTGGCGACCCTTCCATAGAGAGTTGGACTGGGAGTTTGTATGGCAACTGTTGTCTCATGACAGGCAAGAATTTACACAAAAAAGTTTGAATTTAGCAAGTAATTTCGCTGAGATATTAGGACGGAACAATTATACTTGGTGGGCTAATTTATTGAGTGTTGTCTCTGATAATACGCGCTACGAAGTAGAAAAATTTTGGAATTACATCACACCCGATCCTCTGTCACCAGACTATCGTTACAAAGATATTTTAAGTACCGAAACACCTATCGTCCAATTTGTCAGCCGCAACAGTATTCCAATTGATTATGTTCTGAATCGTCTTCAAGAAATTGCTGTATTGCGCGTTTTAGATGTGTTGGGATGTCCTGACATTATCACACAATATTATTTGGAACGAGATTTTTATTTTCCAGTGGAAAAATTTGTGAACTGGGAGCGTTTGGACGTTGTTAACACCGTTTATGCTTATTGGTCTAAAAATGATATTTGGCTACAAATAAACGCTTTTGACAGGGGACGACGACAGTATACTTTATTGGCAAAAAATCTCGCTCCACTCATTAACAAAGCGACACGTGATTTAGCAATTATGCTGAGTGGATATCAAACTCGTGTGGGTAAACTTTATAGTCAGTTTCCCATTCGGAGTTTTCCTGGGGATATTCAAAACTTTACTGATTTAGTACAGCAGGCAATTCTGAATCAAAAGCAGTTAGCAGTTTTGGTACATGGAGAACCAGGTACGGGTAAAACCGCTTGGACACAAGCAGTTGCTAAAGAAATTTTGGTGCCTTTGGGGTATGTGATTTTTATTTTGGATCATGATGCGATCGCCAACTTTGTTCCCCCAACATATCTAGAAAGAATTTGCATCATTATTAACGAGGCAGATAACTTAGCACAAAATCGTGCTACCGAAGTAGCGCAGTACAATAACAAAACCGAACATATATTGAGTTTACTAGACGGCACGCTGTATCAAAGTGTTATTGATGATTCTGGTATTCATATACAGCAGCAGTTAGTTGTGTTGATGACTTGTAACACCACAGAAAGATTAGATCCAGCAATGCTACGTAAGGGGAGAGTGGATTTGATGTGTGAGTTTACGCAACGATTTGTTTAAAGACGGTTTTTGATGATTGGATTAATTAGCAAGCAAATTCTTGGGTAGTAAATATCTGGAATTTGTCCCGGAGGTTTTGTATAAACTATGAAGCGAATGTCTTTCTAGACAATAACCCAATACAGTTGCTGTTAGTGGTATTTAGTTTTGTAAGATCCCCCAACAGAGTTAAAAAGGGGGCTTAGTTCCCTCCTTTTTAAGGAGGGCTAGGGAGGATCAATCCTTAACAGCAACCGTATTGGACAATAACCAACTAAAAAACAGAATATAGCAGTTTGCAGTTGGATGGATACGCCATTGTATGAAGTCAGGTAGGCAATGCCTACTCTACCAAAATATGTATTTCAGTGATTTTCAAAGCAATAAAACCGTGAAAATTCAACAACTGATTTTAGAAGCACTTAACCTTCCTACTAACGCCATTACCTACCATGTAAGTCAGGAATTAGCAGCGTTTTATCCGAAAAAAGCGTTGCTCGAAGGAAGTGATTCTGCGTTTGATGTCGAAAGGTACGCCCAGGCAAACCTTTGTACTATTAAGTATGACACCTCTATTTACAACCAGATTATTTCTGGTTGGGATGGCATGGAAAATAAAATTTACAATTCGACTGAAAATGCCAGCTTTGAAGTGACATGGGAAGAACATAAACTGGATATCCTACTCATAAGTTTTCAGGAGGGTTATTGTAAAACCAGATATCACTGGATTTTGGCTGAAAGTAAAGATATTGCTGAAAAGTTTTTTGCCGCAGTTTGTGAGTGGAACTCCGAAATCAGAAGTGAAATTTTAGTGTTTGAAGAAGGCTATTGGTCGAAAAATGAAGAGTTGTTTGAGTCGATTCAGAACGCGACTTTTGATAATCTGATTTTGCCTAGTACTCTCAAACAATAAATTCAAGATGACTTGACAAACTTTTTTGCTTTGCGGGAAACTTACGAAGCTTACGGTTTACCTTGGAAGCGAGGAATTTTATTTATTGGCTCTCCTGGAAATGGCAAGACTCACGCAGTCAAAGCTTTGATTAATAAAATGCAGCAGCCTTGCTTATACGTCAAAAGCTTCAAATCGGAGTATAGTAATCCTCATCACAATATTCGTCAAGTCTTTCGGGAAGCACGACAGTCTGCACCCTGTATTTTAGTGTTGGAAGATCTTGATTCTTTAGTAGAACAAGAAAATCGCTCGTTCTTTTTGAATGAACTTGATGGTTTTGCCGCAAATCTTGGAATAGTCATATTAGCGACGACTAACCATCCAGATCGTATAGATGCAGCGATTTTAGAACGTCCCAGTCGCTTTGATCGTAAATATTACTTTGAGTTGCCGACTTTGGCAGAACGTATAGCCTATATCAACTTGTGGAACGACAAATTTAAACCGACAATGCGCTTGTCTGAAGCCACAATATCTCAGATTGCCGAGATGACAAATGGCTTTTCCTTCGCTTACCTCAAAGAACTATTTGTATCATCTATGATGCTTTGGATGCAAGGGATGGAACCAGGTGGAATGGATAAAAGTATAATTTCACTAGTAGCTGTTTTGCGACAACAAATGAGCAGTGCAACTGGTGAAAACACAGCCGCAGTAAGTACAGCATAATTCTGTCACCACCATACAGCATAATTCTGTCACCACCATAACTGATGTTGATGAAAATTAATCGTTTTGAAGATGCAAGCCAATTTTACGATCAAGTGAAAGACTACTTGCTCAATCACGAAGCACTGCATAACGTGCAGCTTGCACTTTGCAACAATTTGATTCAGAATCCCGAACGCTTCGACGAAAAGCCCTACTTAGCAACCGTGGAAGTAGACGGAGATGTTATTGCTGTGGCGATGAAAACACCTGGGCGAAAATTGCTGTTGTCAAAAATAGAGGATTTTGGGAGTATAGAGGTCATCGCCCAAGATATACACCTGACTCAAGAATTATTGTCAGGAGTCAATGCTCCCGTTACTGAGGCAAAAGCTTTCGTGGAAGCTTGGCATTCCCTAACTGGTCAATCGTATCACCTAAAAATGGCTCTGCGTGCTTTTCAATTGGAGCAGGTGCAGCCGATTCCCAAAACAACAGGTGAGTTACGTTTGGCGACACAGAGTGATCGCCAATTTCTCATCCCTTGGTATGAAGCCTTCGCGCTGGAAGCCTTGGGCAATGTTGAGTCAGAAGCTGAACGCAAAGTAGAGCGGCTTTTGGAGCGGGGTATTGCTTACATTTGGGAAGATAAAATCCCTGTTTCAATGGCGTGCCATGTTCGTGTAATGCCCAACGGTGCAGCGGTGAGTTTGGTTTACACACCACCAGAACACCGCAGAAAAGGTTACGCTAGTGCTTGTGTGGCGGCTTTGAGCCAAACTTTACTGAATCAGGGACATCGATACTGCTTTTTGTTCACTGATTTGGCAAATCCGACTTCTAATCGCGTCTACCAGGCGATCGGTTACCAGCCTGTAGGTGATTTGTCTGAATATTCTTTCACCGAAAACACTAGCTGATGTCACAGCATAATTCTGTCACCATTACTGATGTAGAAGCCGCCGCCAAGCGTTTAGCTGGTATTGCTCACCGCACCCCGGTTCTCACTTCCAGAACTGTTAATGAGCGCACCAACGCTCAGGTGTTTTTCAAGTGCGAGAACTTCCAGCGCACCGGATCTTTCAAATTTAGAGGTGCATACAACGCACTATCACAGTTGTCTGAAGAACAAAAGCAAAAAGGCGTCTTGACTTTTTCTTCTGGGAATCATGCTCAAGCAACAGCACTTGCTGGACAACTGCTAAATATTCCTACTACTATTGCTATGCCTGATGATGCTCCAGCCGTCAAGTTATCTGCGACTCGTGGGTATGGCGGTGAGGTGGTTTTGTATAACCGCAAGCAAACCAACAGGGAAGAATTAGCCCAAACACTATTAACCGAGCGAGGAGGTGTGATGATTCCTCCTTACGACCATCCTCACATTGTAGCGGGACAAGGTACAGCTGCCAAAGAACTTATTCAAGAAGTTGGTGAACTGGACTTGCTGCTGGTTTGTTGCGGTGGTGGTGGATTACTTTCTGGTTCTGCCATTGCAACCAAAGCCGTATTACCCAACTGTCGGGTGATAGGAGTAGAACCAGAACTTGCTGACGATGCAACCCGCTCGTTTCATACCAAAGTCCTGCAAACTGTTAATAATCCAGATACTATTGCTGATGGTGCTCGTACCCCTTATTTAGGTAAGATAACTTTCCCACTGGTGCTGCATTATGTAGATGATATGGTCACGGTATCAGAAGAAGCGATTCTACGCACCATGTTCTTTTTGTGGGAACGCCTCAAAATTGTTGTTGAACCGACTGGGGTGTTAGCTGCAGCGGCTTTGTTGGAAGGAGTGGTGAAGGTACCGGGGGCTAGGGTTGGTGTGATTATTAGCGGTGGTAATGTGGATTTGGCGAAAGTTGGGCAATTGTTTTCTTGACAGATAAAATGCTTGTAGATAAATGTGATATGAAAAATGTCAGAACCGCAGATTGAAATCAAGTTTAATGTAGGGCTTACAGAGACCGAATCTCTGGTTATACATACCTTTTAGAGGAGCTTCTATGATGACTTTACAAGAAATTATTAATTCTATTAACAGTTTGTCCATAGAAGAACGGGACTATTTATTTGAGTTTCTGCGGAAAAAAAAGGAGGAATCTAGAGGAGATAATTTTTGGGAGGGAATACAAAAATTTAGAAAGGTAATCCAAAGCGAGGGGATTATCTTTACTGATGAGGATTTCGCTGATTTACGAGATAAGAGTGTGGGAAGAGAAATTGATCTATGATCTGGAAATTCTTGCTTGATACCAATATTCTAACTGATTTTCTTTCCGTTATTACGGATATGAGAAAACCCACAGCCTGGACATTCCATCAGGAATAACCTCAATTCATACCTATGTTATGCAACGCCTATTGGTTTAATTACACTTACCTACTTACCGCTGTAATTCCGGATTTGGAACAGGAGTTAATGTCTGAATAGGAAAATTTGCAATTTTATTTACTATCTGATTGAAATCATTATCGTTCATTGATACATCTTCCACATTTTCCACATTTCTAAATACAAATTTGATAAGAAGGAGCCAGTCTAGTTGTTGGGATAAGGTTTGTGGATCTGCACTTTCTACGAAACGTGTTACTGTATCATACCAAATTCCTTTTTCAGCATAATATCGGTAGTTTCCTAGAGAGAAACTTGGCAAGTTAACTCTTTCTATCCAGCCTGTAACACCAGGATTTCGCGATGGTTTCAGAGGATTACAAACAATTGAGAAATACCAATTGTATTCCTGATTAATTTCTAGAGGATTTTCACTTTTTGGCAAAGTGAATTTCGCGAGACTAGGATTATTTCCAATGGGTATTTTGACAAAAATTTGTCCACTAATAATATGCTTATCTTTATCTAGTAAAACAAATTTTCCATACTCAGTTTTTGATTCTTCAGATCCGTAAGGAATGTAAAACCAGAAGGTTGGATATTGTTCGATTGTCCGACCCCATACATAAGTTAATTTAGAAGGCGAAACATTATCTGAGTTAGATAACGTGGGTTGTTCTTCCTGTATAGCAGGTACAAAAGCAGTCAGTGGAATTTCGTTATCCTCATCTAAAGGTATAAGTGCAGGACAACGACCTCTACCCGCTCCTGCTTTCTGACGACCAGCAACAGGTGCTCCTTGTGTTCTTGTTTGTAGCGACTCAGGAAGAGACCGTATCCGCTCCCAAATATTTTGAAAAGGATTGGTTTGGGCTAGGACTGTTGAGGGATAGTTGACAACGAGGATGATGACAAGAATGAGACTAACAATAGGTTTGAGCAAACGAGTAATAAACCACTGAATATGAAACATAAAGAACAGTTTAGAGATTAAGATAATTTTCGAGATTTCAATCTAATATAAACTACGACTCCACTAGTACTTAGCAAGCTTAAAGCAGGAGGTACAAATGGAATCCAAAGCTTGATTGAGGTGAAGAATATTAAGCAAAAAACATATAAACTGAGGAAGGTAACAGTTATAGATAGTATTAGTTTTCTTGGTGCGCGAATAAACTGAGTTAAGAAGCCTCCGACCAGCGACCAAAACAAAATCCAAAGTATCTCATGCCCAATAAACCAAACTCGTAGTAGGTGTCGCCCATCTTCAACTGCACTCACAAGCTGACTGACCATTTGTGCTTGCAGAGTCACTCCTGAGATTTCTGGTTCCCCTCCTCCAAAAGAAAAGGGAGTGCCTGCGAGAATATCAACACCTTCGCGTTTTGTTCCAATCAATATAATCTTGTTTTTTACATCTTCCTGTTTCAGTTTGTCTTTTGGAAACTGTTTTAATTCTTTCTTAGGTCCATATTCTATGACGTCTTGAACCCTTATTGCTTTTGCAATCTTGTGAGGAGAACAAGGAGGAAGACGAGATTTTTCAGAAGTACACACAGAACGGTAATTCAGCAGCACCTGATAGCCATACAACCATTTTGTGGATTGATGACCACCAGTCATTGAACCACCAAGCGGTTCTAAGACAACATTACCAGATGCTAAACCATTTTTAGTTTGCTTATATTTTTTTTCTTTGCCTAAGTAATGTTGAGCTAATTTAAAACTAAAGGACTCCATTGTTTTCTGTTTATTGCTACATGGATTGTTTTCAATTTCTTTAACGTCCATCCGCAAAAGTTGACGACGAACAACATGATCTTTATCCTCTAATAAATCACTAAACCCTATTCGCTCTTCAGGAACTTCAGGGGGGTGAGTGTTACCTTCACTATCTACTTCAGGGTTTGCTACTTTACAAACAGCAAAAAGGTTAGGTGTATTTTTTAAGAGGCTGTATAACTTCGATTTTTTATCAGTAGCAACCTCACGATAAAGGTCTAAACCTATAGCTTTTGGCTTATTATTTATTAGTGTTGTTAGTAAATCTGACATGACTTTGTCTGGTAGAGAATTGATGTTACCACTACCAAAGTTGGCAATATCCTCTTTTGTAATTTGAACAAGCAATAGTCGATCATCTTGCTTTTCTGCTGATTGAAATCTCATCATCTGATCAAAGAAAAAAAACTCAAATGGTTCCAATATTGCAGAAAAGCGTGTTAGTACTACTAGAGTAGTTACCCCCACACTCATTAACAGCGTAGTACGAATGCCACTCCAAGGAATGCGCCGCAGCCATTTTTTTATGACTTCATTGATAGGAAGTCGTGCTGCAGAACCAATTATTTCAACCTTTTTAAGCAAAACTGGTGTCAAGTGTTCTTCAATTCCCTGCCTTTGTATGGCATTACAGCCAAGTTTGTAGGCAAACTCAATCGAACGTCCTGCGCCCAAAGCATCGTAAAATCCTATAGCAAATTCAATTGCAGCTTCATCACCTATTGCCTTACTCATGCCAATCACACACTTAATATGTTGGGCGATCGCCGTTGCTTGCTCCAATGAGTAACAGCCATTAAGTACTACACACTCAACTTGGTCGGCAAATAGTTCAAACAATCCAGCCAGTGCAGTTCCAGTGACGAGCTTAGATTGTCCAGTGTCATCCTCAAAGACTAATCCCTCTTCCCCTGCGCCATGTCCCGAAAAATGAACAATGTGTGGGTTAATATCTAACATCGCCCTTTGGATATCCCTGGAACGGACTGCTAACTTTTGCTCCAAACTAAACTGGTCCCGCTTCTGGGAACGTTGCAATCCTTCTGCAATATCTCGCAACTCCTGATCTAGCCGCAGAGGAGAAGTACCTTTTGGATTTGCTGCTAAAATCAAAATTTTTTTTATTGGAGTATCACTATACATATAATTACTAAAGGGAATATTTTGGGTTAGTAGTGAGTCTATCTGGAGTTAACTGAAACTCAACTTACAGCCAGTTTCCAAGTAAAATATACGGTGCCCAATATCTTGGATGTTCACGACCAGGTAAATCCTTTAGTTGTTTTTGAGCTTCCTGCAAAGCTTGAGCTTTTGTTACCTTCTGTTTAATTAATTGCTTGTAAAAAATCTTAGTAAAATCAACACTGATTTCATCATCCAATGTCCACAGCGAAGCTATAGAACTACGCGCACCGGCTCGAACACTTACACCAGAAATACCTAAAGTTGCTCGCTTATCACCAGCAGCGGTTTCACACGCACTCAATACAAGAATTTCTATAGGTTCAGGTTGTCTTTGAGCTTGTGTTCGGAATATGTCGCCGATTTGATTAATGTTAATAGGCTCGTCTCTCGCTAAAAGAAATGTTTTCTCAGGACTAGAGCTAAACTCACCGTGTGTAGCTAAGTGGAGGACTTTAAAAGCAGAAGTATCGATTTCTTTTTTTAAATTCTTTATTTTAAACTTATTATCAATCAGTTCATAAACTGAAAAATTAGAATTAGCTATTTCTTTGATTGCCTTTATTTCTTTTTCAACATAATTCAACTTAGGAAATTTTAGTTTGTTGTTGTCGTCTGGTTCCTTTAGCCCTGCTGCCAAAATTTTGAGTCCTTTACCTTGGAGAGTATTAGGCTTGGGAATATTTAATCTTGGAGCTAATGCCAGTGCATAATTATCAATTAGATACTTGGGTATTTTTTCCTTATCATTAACCAGCAGTGCTGCTAATGGAATATTCCGCAAATTAGTATCTAGAGCAAACACTAATGTAACAATTTCTTTTTCTTTGAGGTATTGTTCTGCTCCTTTAAGAAGCCAGTCATACACCAGTTTGCCTTCTTTTTTAACATCCTCAAATGTATACTCTTCTTCAAAATCTAGTTGCAGCTTTTTAAGAACACCATTAAATGTATATTCTTTCACGTCTATCTGCAGTTCTCTGATTTGTTCTTTAACTGTAGCCTCGTCTACCTGAGTGCTGTAATGTTTTAAATTCGGATCGTCAGGTAACTTGATGATGACTTCAATTCTATCTTTGACTTCGATTTTCTCTTCTACTTCGATTCTATCTTCTACAAGAATCGGATAGAAAAAAGCTGTCTTTACGGGTTGCTCATCAATAATTTTATCAATTTCTTCTATATTGGACTCTGGACAAGCTAGACGTAAGAAATTTTCCAACTCTACCGCTTGTAAAGAAGAAATAACTTCCCGTGCTTTCGAGAGATTTTCTTGATGTGGATTACTATCCCATAAAAGCAAATTGACGTAATCTCGATAAATATCCTCGATATCATTTTGAAAAGATAATTCGGCATCAGGATTACCTGCTACTAACTCTCTACGAAGAGATTGTAAAGTGAGATACGCCTGTTGATACATTTGACGTGCATCATCCAAGTTTTTTGGACTCTCTTGCTGTATCTCTTTGGTTTGAGCCTGTGCTCTTGGTGGAAGTTGAGATTTGTAAATCCGCCCTAACTGCCACTCCCAAAGATATTCAATCTCTGACGGTGATGCCGCAGTAGCTAAAGATTGAGCAATGAACAAAGCTTTCTGAGTATTATCTTTAGCTAATTCCCATTCATTAGGTTTTTCATGGAGTTCACCAAGATACCCGTAAGCGTAGGATTCTACTTTCAAGTCGCCGATATCTCTAGCTTGTTTAATTGTTTCTTTTAGAAATTCTTCTATGATAAATTCTTCTATTTTTGAAGATCGATTAAGACGAATCAAGCTTTTAGCGAAATTAAGCCTAATAAATAATGCTGCATGGCTCTTTGGTAGTTGCTCAATTTGATGTTGCAAGTTATCAATTTGCTGTAATAATATTCCCCGATCTTGGATTGCTAACTGGTTAACTATCTCATTAAGAATCATATCAATTGATTGAAAATCAAAAATCTTAAATAAACGGGGTGTATTCTTTTTTTTAGTCTTACGATTCCACTCATCACATATTCTGTTGGCAGAACCATCTTTCATATTTTTCGTGATTGTCTCACGCCAGTCACTTAAATTTTCTACAAGAGTAAGCTGATTAAGCTGTGCCTGTACTTGCATCAAAGCTGGAGAACCTGAAGTTTTTTTGCTGTAGTCTAGAACCTGTTGATAGACACTATTGGCCACGCCCGCATATGTTAACGCACAATTAAAATTTTCGTGTTGTTCGGTGCGGTTATAATAATCTTGCTCTCTATTACTTCAAGTACGGAATATGTTGCCTAAATCCAACAAAATTGCTCCTGCTTGTTCAGGGAAAGAGTTGTTATTACTTGCTAATAAAACTAATATTTGGTATGACCAATCTAGCTCACCTAGTGAGCGAAAGACGTTAGCAAGAAGACGTAATCCAGCGATTTTAGTAGGAGAATTTAAGAGTTTTCTTAATCCTTCTGGGTTTTCTATTTTTTCGCTAAAGTGTTTACGTTTATCTTGGTCTTGTATTATTAAAAAGCAGTCTTTTTCTCGATAAATCGGCAGCAAGATATTACAAGCTCTTGGATATAATCCCATTGCGAATGCAGCTTGAGCTTGATTGATTTGGTTATTAATTGCCTCCGCCTCATTTTTATGTTGTCGGTAGGCTGCAACAGATTTTTGCCAACAATTTATCGCCTCGTCAAAACGACCAATCTCGTAATTCGCTTTACCTCGTACACTTAAATCTTCTGGACTGAGAGTTGCTGAACAACTTAATTCCCCAGTTTGAGGCTTTACACCGATTACCATTTTCGGAGAGAAAAGTTGAATGGTCAGCGATGAAATTAGCCCAAAAAGGGCTAGTAAGAATATGGTAATTACCCTGTGAAGCTGTTTTTGCATAGAGTATAAATGTTTTGTATCAAGTTCAAATGATTAGTCACATTCCTATAGTCAAAGGCTCATATGTTGCAACAATTAGTATAAGTATTCAAGCCAACGCGACATTAGAAGGGTCTCCATAGAACAGAGAAATACAAGCCTTGTTCTTGTAAAGTTTTTTTGTCGCCCTCAACAGACACTAAAGGAATACCCCAATCCAAGCGGGCATCAAGACTTTCGCCGATCTGCAAGCTCAAGCCTAAACCCACAGATACTAGAGGATTCGGCTTTAGATCTGAACCCTCAAAGTTATTCCAAGCTGTACCTACATCAACTAAAGGTATTACTTGTAACAAGCCCTGGTTTTCAGCAAAGCGTATAATTGGTAGGCGGAGTTCCACCGAACCAAAGACTCCGTTGTCTGCAAGCACGGCGTCTTGACGATATCCTCTAACACTTGCTTGACCACCAAGACGAAATTGCTCTAGAGATACAAGTCGGCGGTCTGCTACTTGCAAATCTCCCCGAACGACTAACAAGGTATCTTTCGCAAGGCGGCGCACCCATTGAGCCTGTCCTCTCCAAGCAAAAAAGTTGGTGTCGGGAGGAACTTCCTGATTGGTAGCACCCAAGATACCAAGTCCTACACTGAACTGCGATCGCAATGCCAAAACAGAGCGATCGCCCCGCTCAACCCATTGCTGAATGAAACGCAGTGCAGAAATTCGAGTCCGTCCTTGGTCATCGGCTCCTGGTGAGAGTGGAAAAGGTCCGGTATCATCAATTCCAAGAGAACTTTGAGTTCGTTGATGAGATAGGGCGAATTCCAAGGTAAATTCTTGGCGAGGATTCCGAATCACTGGATGGCGTAAACTGAGTTGGTATTCCTCGGAATCTGAGAAAATATCTAGTATGTTAAAGGGTTTTTCAATGACATTGTTCCAACTCCGACCATAGCTAAAAGCCAGAGTCGTCTCCTCAGGTGTGAGGGGTATAGCGTAACTGACATCGAATTGATGACTACCGTCGGTGTTAGCGTAAGACAAACTCACAGTGTCTCCAATTCCCAACAAATTCTCCTCTCGCAACCGAACGCTACGTTGGAAAGTACCCACGCCAGGAGAGCGGTTATTATCAAGAGCGATTTCACCGTGAAAGGTTCTCGCCTCATCCACCCGAACTACCAGCAAGTTGGTGCCAAAGCGTGTACCAGCAGCTAACTCCGCCGACAAATTTCCGATGCGGGGATTGAGTTGCAACAGTTGTAGTGCTTCTAGCAACTGGTTACGATTCAGTGGTTTTTTGTTTGCTCTGGCTAAGCGACTGCGGATATAGTTGCGATTTAACCGCCGATTCCCGACAACCAGTATGTCTTCTAAAGTACCCTCAATAATCTGTATTTTCAATGCACCAGCTTCCGGAGGTGGCGGAAACTCTTGTTCTGCTGGAATCAGCGCTCCAGAGGTAATGTAGCCTTTACAGATATAAAGCTGGGTAATGGCTGAACGTGCTACCAGCAGCTGGGCAAATGTGAGTTCCACTGGTGGATCACTCTCGCTTCTTGGTAGTTTCCGAGGAGGAGCTTTTTTATCTATTTGTTTTAATGCATCACATTTGGCTTTGTCATTCAATTGTTCGGAAGCAGGTTCGGAAGGATAAAGAAACACTTCCATCGCTCGTAGTAATTTTTCATTCTTGAAGACCGAACCACCCTCAAATTGGAACTTGTTGACAAAAAATTTGATAACAACCTCCGGAGCTGGTTGCTGAGGGAGGTTGGGAGCAGGAGTCGTGGGTAGCAACTTTCCTGGATCTGGGGGAGGTGAAGGAACTGTGGGTTGCTGCGGAGGTTGAGATGGTGGAGGTAAAACATCTTGGGGAGGGGGCAGAGTTTGCGCTAAGTTAGGCTGTGATAGCAAGTCAGCACTGGGGACTTGAGCCACTTCCACAGCACGTGCTATTTGCACGGGTAGGCTAAACGTCAGTGTCGCTACGGTGAATAAGAACTTTAGCAGACACATATTCCAGAAATATTTATTTTCCATAGCAACCTGTTAACCTCTGCCAAGGAGTATGAGGAGTGAGTGTCGATGGACGAGCAGTCAAAATAATTTCCCCTCTCGGACCAATTTCTACCCCTTGAGCTTCTTGTGGCGGTATTGAGGTGGAAGCTGTAGCATTTTTACCGGAGGGAGCATTGGCTGCACTTCCTAAAAAGGTGTCAGTACTAAGGACAGAACCAGGGTTGGGCGGTAATCCTCCACGTCCTGTGACAACAAAACGACTCGCTGCACTTTGTACACCCACCGGGCAACTGTTGGCAATTAATTTTGAAGAATCACCTAAGTCTTCTGGTAACTGAATTGTCCCGCGTGTAGGCTCTACATCCGGTGCGTTGAGATTTACTGTACCCTGTAAGTCGGGACCACGCGCCTGGGAAATTGCTGTGATGTCGTTCGTTGGTAGCTCTTGAGGGTCTAGTTTTTCTGGTGAGGTGTTGGACGACAATCGCAATTGGCGCTCCAATTCGTCTTTCTTTAGTGCTCGTATGTTGACAGTACCAAGAGCCTTGATTGTGACCTTGCCGCCAGCACCTGTGAAAGCATTAGCAACGATGTCGTTATTTCTCCCAAAACCTGCAATAATGAAGCCCTTAGGGTATTTGATTTCGATATTGCCGCCATTGCCTGCTCCCGCACTGGTGGTGATGAGACTATTACGGCGTAGAAGTAGTAAGTTTCCTTTATTCAGTGTTATGTTGCCGCCAGGTTGTGAATTAGAGTTAGCGTCCAACCTGCCTTGGTTGTCCAAAAGCACTATGGGTGAGTTAATTTCGATGTTGCCTGCTTGCCCTGAACCACCAGAACGAACAAAGAAGCCACTAAAAACTTCAGATTCAGAATTTACAGGTAAATTTTCAACAGGGAGATTGCGTAAAGTTAATTTGCTACGTCGCTCAGCAAAAGTTGCATCACGTCCACTGATAGTTACCCGTCTGCCAGCATTGACTGTAATCGTACCCGCAGCGCCAGTGGAGGAGGTGGTAGTGATGAGTTGTCCTCCGTTGATAGCCTCAAATCTATTAGCGTTGACTGTTATGTTGCCTGCTTTGTCATTATTAGAGGTACTTGCAGATAACACAGCACCATCTGATATGTGGAAAAGATTGGGTTTAATGATATTGCCTATAGTGATATCACCACCAGCGCCTGTGGACTTAGGATTTGTGGAGGTAAATAATCCGCTAGGTCGTCCGTTGATTGAGTTGCTCCCAGAAATCTTGACAGAACCTGTTGCATTGATTTGAATTATTCCTGCATTCCCCTGTCCCTGTGTGTCGGCAAAGAGTCGAGCGCCATTGGTAATAGAAAGTGAATCAGTAGTGATGTCGATGTTGCCAGCGTTACCAACTGCGTTTTTGTCTACCTCAACTAAGGCAGCACTGGGAAATAGACCATTACCACTTGTACCAACGAAGGAGATATCCCGGGCTTTGATAGTTATATTGCCTGCATTTCCCCTTCCTTGGGTAAGAGCCTGCAGTTGAGCGCCATTGGTAACAGAGAGTGAACCTGTGGTGATTGTAATGTCCCCACCCTGTCTTTTTTGTCCGTCCTGTGTTTGTACGTTGCCTTCTACTTTGGTGATGGCATAACCCCTATCAAACGAGACAGTATCGCCGGCATTGATAATCACATTGCCTGCATTCCCCCGTCCTCTAGTAAGGGCTTGCAGTTGAGCGCCATTGCTAATAAAGAGTGAACCAGTAGGGATGGAGATGCTAATGTCTCCCCCTTTACCTATGCCGCTTTCTTCGACAGTAGCGAAGGCAAAAGCATTATCAAAGGTGACAGTATCGCCAGCATTGATAGTTATATTGCCTGCATCTCCCTTTCCATTGGTAAAAGCTCGGAGTTGAGCGCCATTGGTAACAAAGAGGGAGCCAGTAGGGATGGAGATGCTAATGTCTCCCCCTTTACCTGTAGAGTTCTCCGTTGTGTTTGCAAATAGACCACTGGCAGAACCTTCTTTGATGTCATTGGCAACACGTTTATCAATAACCTTAGGAAATTTAGCAATGCGATCAGAGTAATTCGGGTCGTTACCAGAAATAGTCACCTGGTCTGTTGCATTGACAATGATACTCCCTGCTTGTCCACTACCAGATGTTGTAGTCACCAGCTGTCCGCCATCGATTGCCTCAAAAGAGTTGGCATTCACTGTAATTGTGCCACCTTGCCCGTTCCCTGTGGTGCGGGCGCTCAAAGCTGCCCCACATGCAATTGTGAATTTGCCAGTTTTAACGGTAATATCGCCAGCTTTTCCATCGGTACTGGTACTGGTAAAGAATCCGCTGGGAAAGCCGCTTCCGGCAACACTGCCTGAGATATTAACTTCTTTAGTAGCATCAACACTGATAGGTCCTGCGTCTCCCTTTCCTTGGGTACTGTTTTTGATAATCGCACCGTTTTTCAGTACTAAAGAACCAGCATTAATTTTAATCTCTCCACCTTTACCTTCCCCCTGCTGTTCCTTTTCTGCCAGGATACCGACGGTTATTCTGGTCGATTCGCCAGTCCCAGAAAATCCTCCATCTTTATCTCCCTCTAGCAATATCTCACCTGTGACATCTAAATTGACACTTGCTCCGTTTCCGTTTCCATTTGGATCTACATCTCCTATCAGCCCAGAATTTTCTCTCAAAGAAAGCTGTTCAGCTTTTATGCTGATTTTGCCTGCATCCCCTTGTCCAGCAGTATTAACGCGCAGTTGAGCGCCATTACTCAAGGAAACAGAGCCTTTAGCATCTAAAGTGATAGAACCAGAAGATCGCAGTTTCGACTTGGTTGTCTTCAGCGTCGTACTCAGGTTTGAGCCTTCAATTTGAATTCCTCCGTTAGAAGCTATCTGAATACCATCATCCTTCTTTATAGGCTTCAAATCACTTTCTACATTCCTAATAGCATCTATGGTGCTATTTTTGATAGTTACGTTATCAGCAGTTACCTTATTTTCAACATCAATTCCTATAAAAACAAGTCCATCCACACCTCGGCTCTCTATCTTACTGTTGTTAGTAATCTGAATATTCTTGCCATTAATGTTAATAATTCCTGCATAATCAGTTCCAGTGTTAGTAGTACTTAATTTAACTCCATCTATAAACACTGAGCCTGCTGATGAGTTAAGTGTAATTGTGCTCAAGGCTTTCTGATCACCACTACTACTGTTACTAGAAGCTTCGATATTGCCAGAGCGAATATCGCGACCAGCAGTGAGAGTAACATTTCCAGCTACACCTTTGTCAGACTTAGCGCTTATAGTCCACCCAGTTGTTGTAATCGAACCTTGAGGAGCATTAAGTTTTATATTTCCACCAGTTCCATTAGGAGTAGAAGATGTTATTTGCTGAATAAGTGGAGGACCGCTAATGTCCAGAACAGGAGTAGTAGGAGGTATTGCCTCTAAGCTTAGATTTATTATATTGCCACTTTCACTGGTAATCTCAATCTTTCCTGCTGTTTCTGTTCCTTGTCTAGTTCCAAGTATACGAGAGGTAACTTCATTTTCAATTGTGATGTTGCCTCTAGCTTTGAGAAAGATGTTCCCACTGTTACCATTAGTTCCAGAGGAAACTATTTTTCCTTTTGTGTTAATAGTTCCACTTCTGCTTATGAGGCTAATGTCTCCGCCATTTCCACTACCATTAGCATCTATTAAGGAAACTATTCCAGCAGTAGTTATATTTCGTTCGCCAAGTATCTTGACATCTCCACCTATGCCTGAACCTATGCCAGTAATAATATTTCCAATCGTGACGCCGCCTTTAGCATCTATCGTGACAGGATCGCCGAAGGCAAGAACTGAGATGAAGCTCTTACCAATATTTATTCCACCTGTAATTTCAATTGAACCTTGTAGATTATTTGGCTGAAATTGATTGGTTAAAAATACTTGACCATCGCCTTGATCGCGTTGTATGTTAATACTTCCTATTCGTATGTTCGCGCTTGTTGGAACGCTACCAAAGCTTGGGTTAACAATTCCTGAGATGGGATTTGGTGTTAGTCCTACAGTCCCGAAGTCAGTTGTACCTGCTCGAATATCTAGAGTCCGAGAGCCTTTACCATCAATTGTTATTTGTTTCCCATCTGATAGTGTTACTGTCTCCTTAGAAAGTCCATTCGTTGTATCTGCACCCGTAATCGTAACCGTACCAGGTATAGTTACACTTCCTCCAGCGAGAATGTGCAGCGAAGCTCCTGTGTAACTGGCAAAACTCACATCTCCACTAGCCCGGATAATCGGATCGTAAGGACTGAACAAACCTCCTAAACTCCCATCCAGTTTTTCAATCCGAAAATTTCCTCCAGCCCAGTAGTGAGCATCGCCTCCCACAGTGTTGAGCGATCGCAACACCATATCCCCTCCCGAAATAAGCCCACTGGAAGAATTATTTAAGGCAAAAATATCAACTCCTTGCCTACCCTGAACTAATAACTTTCCTCCTGCTTGAGCGACAAAAGGATTCGCCACACTATCCCGCACCCGCACCGTATCCCCCGCCAGCAAATTCAAATCACCAGTCGTACCAAGCTGACTCTCCGCCAACGTCAGATTATGATTCGCTGTCAGTGTTGCAGTCTTAGCCGTGACGTTGCGTGCAACCACATCACCATCCACTACAGGCAAACCCGATCCCGTCAACTCCACTTGTCCGTTACTGTTCACTGTTAACCCTGGATGCGACTTTTCATCAACGCTTCTCAGTAACTCAGTCAGAGGCGATGAACCCACACTCACCACAGATGACGAAGTATCAATATTTAGCAATTGTCCTGATGGACTCAATTTCACCACACTCCCACCAGGCACTGCTGCAACTGCAACCTGTCCTCCCGGTGCTGACAACTGCCCAGTGCTAACCACCGTACCACCCAACAGCGTTAGGTTTTGTCCTGTGCCTGCTAATAAATTCCCTGAATTCACAATGGCACTTGGCTGTGCCTGGTTAAATTGCACTCCCAAAGGTACTGTCACAGTTAGCAATGGTGGAGCTGTGGGATTCGTAGCGCTAAACTGTTGCCCATTCCCAAAATTCAAACTGTTCGCTGTACTGCCTACAAACGAACCACCAATATCTAACGAAGCATTGGGACCAAAAATAATCCCGTTGGGGTTGAGCAAGAATAGATTGGCATTCCCCAGCACACCTAGTTTCCCATTAATATTTGAGGAATTGTTTCCTGTGACTCGGCTGAAAATGTTCTCAATCCCAGCCGGATTACTAAAATAAGCTCCTCTTCCTTCCCTGATGCCAAATTCCTGAAAACTGTGGAACAGATTCGCACCTCGAATTGCTCCTCCATCAATGCGATCGCTTGGTAAACCCTTGATATCCACATTGGGCGTAACAACAGAACTTTCAGTACCCAGCGTCTTATCTGGAACAATTTGGGCAACTGCACTATTCCAACTGAAAATCACACCGCTAGTTGCTACAAATGCGATCGCTATTTGCCACAACTGCTTACACCTGATGTATATTGTCATGAAATTTACGTTCTCCAATATTCGATTTGAGTTGAATTAGCTTTTATTTTGTATTTTTCAAGACAAATGTTCGTAAGCTGTTAGACATTTAGTTTGCAATAGCAGCAACTACAGCCTAACCAGTCACTAATTTATTGGTAAGTTTTTCCATCATCTATCAGTAAGAACATTAATATTCTCTGCGTCAACTGTGGATTATTGCTGTCTGATAGAGCTTTTTGTAAACTTTCTTTCTACAATTTATTTAGGTATCCTTTGGCAGGCATAGCTCTAGTTAACTAGCTTATTTCATTTCCATTTTATGCAATTTAGATATTGAACAGCTTAACATTAATATTCTCTGCGTCAACTGTGGATTATTGCTGTCTGATAGAGCTTTTT
>NZ_QMEB01000427.1 GCF_012912135.1 Brasilonema bromeliae SPC951
TTAACTCACATCTTGCACCTGGAAATATGGATGTCAAAACCAAAACTACGTGCAAGGGGAGCAAGGCGTTCAATATCAAGTAAAAGAAGATACACAACTACATGTGGAAAAATAGACTCAAGGGCAGTTTGTGCAGCGTGACCCCAATTAGGTGGTGATGCTAGCTGAAGGTGAAGATGAGTCCAATGAGCGATGAGGTACGCAGTTAGTGATAGAATCAACCAACGATACATACCCAGGAGAGTTCCTTGCCCAAAACGATGTAGACCGAAGCGATGCTTTGCAATTTTAAACCAACCCTCGATTTGCCACCTCCGCTTACCCCACCACTTAAGAGTAGAAGCTTTCATGGGACGGGTAGACAAGACGAAACGCTTTTCTAGTTTCCCGTTGGCACGCTTTAAGTAATACCAATAAACGGTCACAGGGAACTTCAAACCAACTAAACGAACTTGTTGCCCCTGTTGATGTAAATGTCGTAAAACTCTGCCATCAGATAACTTGCGACTAATAGCTACGCCAGTAATAGCATGATATTTAAGGCGACGCACACCTTCAAGAAATTCGACACTGCCGAAAGCTGTATCAGCTAAAATAATTGTCTGAAAATGTTGAGTTAAAGATTGAGGTAAACGTTTAACCAGTTTGAGTCCAAGCTTTGCGGGGGAAGGAGTTCCTTTACCTCGCCAAACACGAAAATTCCAAGGAATGCGGCACTTTCCAATTACTAAATAAACTACGACTAGATGTAGACCACGCTTACCATTATAAACTCTAATTAAATCACCAAACTCTTGGAATTTACCCCGCTTCTCTAAAGTTGTGAGGTCAATTATTACTTGTAAAAATGGTTTTCTTCCTTTGCCAGATGATGCTAACGCCTGAAAAACTGTTTGTAATGCTACAGAGCGAACAACACGAATCATCTCCCTGGTTGACCAAGGATTAATATTTAAGAATCGGCTGATTGCACTTGGGGATTTTGTTTGACTGTGTTCCGGTAATGGATGTCCTTGTGCTTCTAAGAATAACGCCAGCATAGCTTCTAGGTTATCTTTTTGGTACTGCGTCGGCATCAATTCTTGCAAGGTGTAAACTAGATCTTGGGCGTGGGCAAGCATTGTCTTGTTAATCTATGAATACATTTCACGCCCTTTGTCTCATGTTTTGAACCAACTAAGCAAATCCAATTTCCGAGTGCGAGCGCACTGTTGTTGAGGCAGAATGCATCATCCTAGCATCTTGTAGTTTTTGTCGTTATCTATGTATATGTGCATTCAAATTAGTTATATTATTAACCCTATTGTACTGAATCCAGACTTTTTTTCTACTGTTATCTTTTGCGCTCTTTATTCACCTTTTACGGATTTATTCGGTTAGGTGCAAGAAGTGAGT
>NZ_QMEB01000428.1 GCF_012912135.1 Brasilonema bromeliae SPC951
GGGAGCATCCCAATTTTGCAAGAAGACGAAATAAAGGAAAAATGATTCGCGAGTTTTCATCGCGAAAAAAGGGGGGGGACTATACGGATGTGGCACATAACTGCGAAAATTATGGCAGTCAGGAAGCATGGTTAAAACAATGACGCCAGAAGATAGAAAACTTTTAGAAGCCCACATTAAAGAGATAGCCAAAATCCTTTCTAAAAACACCCCACCCGAAAAAATCGAGACATTCGAGGGCATCGAAACATCTGTACGCGACCAGGTTTTGGAACATGTTAGCCCCCAAATCACCTTTTTTTTGTCGCAGAAAAGACGGGAACAGAATCTGGGCGCATCCGAACGATAAGAAGTTGTGTTGGAAGGATAAAAATAACTCAAAAGCAAGCGTCACGTTTAGGAATTGAGCCATACCGGCGATTAAGTCCGATGCTAGAAAAATGCTGTTTGTTATTGGCAGCAAATGAGTCATTCCAGGACGCAGAGAATGACCTTAAAGTTCTTACTGGCGTAGAAGTTGGTCACAGCACTCATCATCGTCAAGTTCAGAAAGTAGACTTATCCCCACCCAATATTAAACAAAAACTGACAGAAGTCTGCCTTGATGGCGGGAAAGTACGTTTACGTTCAGAGGAAAAAGGTAAATCCGCGTACTGGAAAGAGTATAAAACAGGACGATTACAAGGAATATATTACGGGGCATTCTTTCAAGATAATTTCTCTCTCATAAATTGGGTTAATACTCAAAACCTTGCTCGAACCATTTATTGCTTGGGTGATGGACATGATGGTGTGTGGAATTTATTTGCACAAATCGCAAACGACCATACCCGACAAGAAATTCTTGATTGGTATCATTTGAAGGAAAACCTTTATAAAGTTCAGGCGACAAAGAAGTTTTTAGAGCAAATTGAAGCAGACTTATGGCAGGGATGTGTAGAAGAAGCGATGAATAAACTGAAGAAAACGAAGTATGTTGGTGTGACTAACTTTATAAGTTATCTACGTAAACATAGGCATCGCTTAGTCAATTATATGTATTTCCAAGCAGAGCAGTTAAGCTCGATTGGTTCAGGTGCAGTTGAGTCAGCAGTCAAGCAAATCGACAAGCGACTACAAATAGTTGGCGCACAGTGGAAGTATGAAAATTTACCACAAATTCTTCAACTGCGTTGTGCCTATTTAAATGGACACTTAGCTCCACAATTCTAAAACATAAAGTAAACCTGGTTAAAATGTCAATCGAACTTTATTCGCGAGTTATAATCGCGAATAATTTGGGTTTGTCTTTATGCCTCGATTAACATCGAATGATACTGAACAAGATAAATTGGCTCGTTTTGACCGTATTAAAAAAAGAAGTCAGAAG